>DASYEE010000015.1:0-33211 GCA_036499165.1 Galbitalea sp.
CGATGATCGGAAGACCCGTCATCGAACCCGCGCCAAGCTCGTCGGAGAGCTTCGCGCAACGCTCGAGCAGACGGGAGTGCAGGTAGAAGACGTCACCCGGGTATGCCTCGCGTCCCGGTGGGCGACGCAGCAGCAGGGAGACGGCACGGTAGGCCTCTGCCTGCTTCGACAGGTCGTCGAAGATGATGAGGACGTGCTTGCTGTCGTACATCCAGTGCTGGCCGATGGCAGAACCGGTGTACGGCGCGAGGTACTTGAAGCCGGCGGCATCCGAGGCTGGCGACGCCACGATCGTCGTGTACTCCATGGCACCGGCGTCTTCGAGCGCGCCCTTGATGCTCGCGATCGTCGAGCCCTTCTGGCCGATGGCGACGTAGATGCAGCGAACCTGCTTGTTCGGGTCGCCCGTTGCCCAGTTGGCCTTCTGGTTGATGATCGTGTCGACGGCGATCGCCGTCTTGCCTGTCTGGCGGTCACCGATGATGAGCTGGCGCTGGCCGCGACCAACCGGGATCATGGCGTCAATCGCCTTGATGCCGGTCTGCATCGGCTCCTTGACGCTCTGGCGCTGCATGACGCCTGGCGCCTGCAGCTCGAGAGCGCGACGGCCGACCGTCTCGATGGCACCGAGTCCATCGATCGGGTTGCCAAGCGGGTCGACGACGCGACCAAGGTAGCCGTCACCGACACCGACCGAGAGAACCTCGCCCGTACGGGTGACTTCCTGGCCCTCATCGATGCCGGCGAACTCGCCGAGCACGATGACACCGATCTTCGACTCCTCGAGGTTCAGCGCGAGGCCGAGCGTGCCGTCAGCGAAACGCACCAGCTCGTTGGCCATCACACCGGGCAGTCCCTCGACGTGCGCGATGCCGTCTGCGGCATCCGTCACGTATCCGACCTCATTCGTCGTCGACTTGCCAGGCTCGTACGCCTTGACGAAGTCCTTCAGCGCGTCGCGGATCGCGTCCGGGCTGATGGTGATGTCTGCCATGTTGTTCCTTTACTCGTGAAAAACCGTGGTTGTCGATGCTCGCCGGGACTAGCCTGCGAGTCGGAGTCTGAGGTCTGCGAGGCGCCTCGCGACGCTTCCATCGGTGACATCGTCACCGACCTGCACGCGGATGCCGCCGACGATCGACGGGTCGATCACCTGCTGCATCCTGATGTCGCGGCCGTACTGGGCCGTGAGCGCTGCGGTCAGCCGGGTGAGCTGCGCCGCTGTGAGCGGCTGTGCCACCGTGACTGTCGCGACGGCCAGGTTGGCCTGGTCGGCGACAACGGCCGTCGCGAAGCGAATGAGCTCGCCGATCCGGCGGCCCTGGGGGCGAACGATCAGCGCCTCAAGAATCGCGACCGTCTGCTTGCTTGCCTTGCCGTCGAGCAGCGCGTGGATGATCGAGACCTTGCCGTCGATCATGCCGAGCTTGCTGCCGAGAGCCAGTTCGAGCTCCGGGTCGGAGGCGACGGCACGCGAGAACGCGAACAGTTCGTCTTCGATCGAGACGCTCTTGGGAGCGGATGTCGCCATCGCACGGATGCCCAGCTCTTCAATGCCGGAAATGACATCCGCCTCGTTCGACCAGCGCTCGGTCGAAATCGTCTCGAGCACGGCGCGCGCAACGGGACCGTAGCCAGCGAAGACCGCATCGACGATGCTCTTACGGTTCGATGCCTCTGCCGTGTCGTCCGCAATGGCCGCAGCCAGCTGCTGCGAACCGTCGACAACGAGCGCGGCAGCGAACAGCTGCTCACCCGCGGTGATGTCGACCTTGGCCTGCGCGTTCAGCGCCTGCACCGAGTGCGCGAGCGCTCCCCTGGTTGCGGAACCCATTGCTGCTACCTCTTCGCTGCTTCGTGTGCGCGGTCTGCGGCTTCGAGATCGGCGATGAACCGGTCGACGATCGCCGTCGCCTTCTCGTCGTCGCTCAGCGATTCACCGATGACGCCTGATGCGAGATCGATCGCGAGCGACCCGACCTCGGTGCGCAGCGACACAAGTGCGCTCTGGCGCTCTGCCTCGATCTGTGATTGCGCGTTCGAGACGATGCGCGCGGCGTCTGCCTGGGCCTGCTCAACGAGCTCTGCCCTGATGCGCTTCGCGTCGTCGCGAGCCTGCTCGCGGATGCGCCCGGCCTCAGCCCGCGCCTCGGCCAGCTGGGCGTTGTAACGCTCGAGCGCTTCCTGCGCGCCTGCCTGCGCCTCTTCTGCCCGCTTCAGGCCGCCCTCGATGAGGTCGGCTCGAGCGTCGAGCATCGTGTTCAGTCGCGGGAGCACCTTCCAGATGAAGATGACAAGCACGACGAGGAACACGAACCCGCCATAGATCAGGTCGGGCACCTGGGGAATCAGCGGATTAGAGTCCGCCGTCTTCACGGTGAGAAATGCGTGGTGCATTTCCATCTCCTTGAGAATCGTCAGTGCTGGTTACGGGGCCGGGAACGGGATGTACGCAACACCGACCGCGATGAAGGCGAGTGCCTCAGTCAGAGCGATACCGAGGAACATCAGGGTCTGGAGACGACCCTGCAGTTCTGGCTGGCGTGCGACGGACTCGATCGTCTTTCCGACGATGATGCCGACGCCGATACCGGAGCCGATAGCGGCGAGTCCGAACGCGAGCGGCGCGAGCTGGCCGACGACGTCAATTCCTGTAGCCATTGGTGTTTTCCTTTCGAGGGTGGTGATATCCGCTGCCCACGGCAAGCGGTGGTTAGTGGATCAGTGCTCGTCTGCCAGCGCCAGCTGGATGTAGATGGCACCAAGGATTGCGATGACGTAGGCCTGCAGCAGGGCTACGAACAACTCAAGTGCGAAGAAGACAACGCCGAAGGCGAATGTCCCGATACCGAGAAGACCGAGCGGCTGGCCATTCGTAAAGATCAGCGTGATGAAGAAGAACTGCGTAGCGGCCCAGCACAGCGCAAGCAGCATGTGCCCGGCGACCAGGTTCATCAGGAGTCGAAGCGTGAGGGAGATGGGCCGAACGATGAACGTCGACACGAACTCGACCGGAGTCAGAAGGATGTACAGCGGCCACGGCACACCGGGCGGGAACAACGCGTTCTTGAGGAACCCGCCGGCGCCATGCCGCTTGATGCCCGCGTAGATAAACACCACGTAAAGCACGATCGTTTCGATCAGCGGAATACCGATGATCGATGTCCCGGCGATCTGCGCGCCAGGGATGATGCCGGTCAGGTTCATCGCCACCGTCACGAAGAACACCGTCATCAGGATCGGCATGAAGCGGCGACCGTCCTTCTCGCCCAGGGTGTCGATGACAATGCTCTGGCGAGGGAAGCCCAGGATCGCCTCCGTGACGGCCTGTCCGCGACTTGGCACGATCTTCAGACGGCGGGTGCCAAGAAGCAACCAGAGTGCAAGCAGCACGAGGACAACGAGCCGAATGAGTTCGATGCGGTTGAGCGCGAACGGTGTTCCGGCGAACAACACTGCCGGAGGGAAGAAATCGTCGATTGAAGGCGGGTTGAAACCGCTGCCTGCGTTGTCGGCAGCGACAGACAGGAGTGAACTGGGAAGAATGGAGGTGAGCAGTGCTTACTCCTGAATCGGGGCGCAGCGCGCGGCGTTCAAAGGACGAGGTATCTCAACCCTATCAAGAATTGTCGGGTGTTTTCTCAGGTCGTACCGCGTTCTCGCCCGGCAGCGACGCATCCGTGTAGGGCACCCGCCCGAGCTGCAAGGCCAGGACGTCGACAACAAGAGTGCCGAGCACCGCAGCGATGATCGTGAATCCGAACACGGTCGGGTTGAGCCATGAGACGCCGCGCAACGAGATGACCAAAACCAGGAATACGACGAACTTCAGGATGAACGTGCCGAGGATGATCCCGTAGTAGACGGCGATGCCCTCAGGCAGCTTCGCCACCCTCGAGGCGACGACAAAGCTGCCAGCCGTCAGGCTCATGAAGATCGCGGTGACCAGTCCCCCGACGAGACCGGCGACCAGACCGGGAGTTCCGGCCACGAGCAGGCCGATGATGCCAGCGACGATCGCAACGGCAACCGCGAGAATGATTCCGTAGCGCAGGGCCCTCGTGAGGATGGTTCCGCCGGTCATGATGAGGCTTCCTTCTTCTGGAGCCGAGCCAGAGCGACCTCGGCTTCGAGCGTTGACGCCTGCTGGCCCGACTCCTCGGACGCGGCATCGAGCGGATCGAGGACGGCAACCGCAACGGCCGCCGCATCTTCAGTGCCAGCCAGCTGGGCTGCGCTCTCGATGCGCTTACGCCGCGAGAGCGGTGCAAGGGTGAACGCTGTGGTGATGACGAGGCCGACGAAGATGAACGCGAGCGAAGCCCACCACGGCATGAACAGGAAGCTCAGCACTCCGACCGATGCGACAGCGGTCCACGCGTAGAAAATCAGGACGGCGTGGAGGTGTGAGTGCCCCATGTCGAGCAGGCGGTGATGAAGGTGCTTGCGGTCGGCGCTGAACGGAGATTTTCCTGCCCGCAGGCGCCGGAGCACGGCAAGCCCGAAATCGAGCATGGGAACAACGAGAATGGCGATCGGCAGGATCACGGGGATGTACCCGGCGAGCACGTCGCTGTGGCCGATCTGGCCGCCCTGCACCCTCAGCGGGTCTATTGCTCCCGTCACGCTGATGCCCGACACCGCCATGAGCAGCCCGACGAGCAGTGCGCCGGCATCGCCCATGAACATCTTCGCGGGATGGAAGTTGGTCGGCAGGAAGCCGATGCAGGCGCCGATGAGGATTGTCGTTATCAGCGCCGCGAGGTTGAAGTAGTCGAGATTCCCACCGGACTGCTGCAGGTAGGTGTAGATGAAAAAGACACCGTTGGCGATGATCGCGACACCCGCGACCAGGCCATCAAGGCCGTCGATGAAATTCACCGCATTCATCACGAGGACGACCACGAGAACCGTGTACAGCAAGGAGTTGAACGACGAGAACACGACGATGCCGCCGAATGGCAGGTTCTGCACCTGGGTTCCCCCGAATGCCAGGACGCCCGCCGCGATGATCTGCCCTGCGAGCTTCGTGACCCAGTCGAGATCCCAGATGTCGTCGATGACGCCGATGACGACGACGATCAGCGCCGCAAGCAGAATGGTGAGCAGCTGGGTCGAATCGGAGAACACCGCCCGCAGCTGGGGTACGAGCGCCGCGGCACCGAATGCGGCGAGCACGCCGAAGAACATGGCAACCCCACCGAGCCGCGGCGTCGGCCTCGTGTGCACGTCGCGCGACCGGATCTTCGGGTACAACCGGTAGCGCCTGCTCAGCCGCAGGATGACCAGCGAAAGAACCCAGGTGACCGCTGCGGCCACCGCCGTGACGAACAGGTAGAAGACTATTCGCATCGAGCGGCCCCAACCACGTCGATGATTGCCTGGTCGCTGATGACGCCGTGTCGCACGATGCGCAGGCGACCGTCGGCGCGGACGAGACCGGTCGCATCCACGATCGTCGACCCAGGATCCGGTGCGCCGTCGTGCTCCTGGCCGACCTTGCCATCGTCGAGGTACACGGCAACGCTGTCGACGAGCGCCGCGACCGCCTCCCCTGCCGTCGTGGCCGCGGGCTCCCCCGTCCGATTCGCGCTCGACACCGCGAGCGGCCCGGTCTCCTCGAGAAGTTCGAGGGCGACGGAATTGGCTGGCATCCGCACCGCTACGGTGCCGTTCGTCTCGCCGAGATCCCAGGCGAGCGAGGTGCGGGCGGGCAGGATGATCGTCAGCCCACCCGGCCAGAACGCGGCGACGAGATCCCGGACCTCTGATGGCACTGTCTCGGCCAGCGCGTCGAGGGTTGCGACGCTCGGAACGAGCACGGGCGGGGGCGACTGGCGACCGCGACCCTTCGCATCCAGCAGCGCCTGCACGGCTGATGGCGAGAAGGCGTCAGCCGCAACGCCATAGACCGTGTCGGTCGGAATGACGACGAGTTCTCCCCTGCCGATCGCCGCACGGGCGAGGCGCATACCGGTAAGGAGCTCGGTGCTGTCCGAGCAGTGGAAGAGAGGGGCCATGTCTCGTACATCGTAGTCGCAGCATCCTTGGCGCTCCCTTCGACTAGCGTTGATAGTTAGTGGACCTTTACCTCTTCGATTTCGACAAGACGCTCTACGCGTACGACTTCAGGAAGCGCCTTCCCGCGCTCAGTCGCATGAGTGGTGTCAGCCAGTACCACCTCGCCAAGACCTGGTGGGCTGCAGGCTGGGAGGTGCGCGCCGAATTGGGCGAGTTCGGCTCGCCAGAGGGGTACCTCGAGCGATTCGCGGAGGTCACCGGCGCACGCCTGACGCTCGACCAGTGGTGCGAGGCTCGTCACGAGGCATCCACCCCGAATCCCGGCGTTGTCGACGCGCTCCGGCGCGCATCGACGCTCGGTGAAGTGTCGCTGTTCTCGAACAACCCCCCGCCATTTCCCGCAACGCTTTCGCACATGGCGCCGGATGTCGCTGCGATCCTCGGGCCGAATGTGCTGGTCAGCTGCCAGATCGGAATCCGCAAGCCGGATCCCGCCGCCTACCGCGCCGCGCTCGACCACTATGGCGTCGCCGCAACCGATGCCTTCTTCGTGGATGACTCAGCTGCGAACATCGCCGGTGCGCGCGAGGTCGGTATCACCGCGTTCCACTACACGGCCGCAAGCGATGTGCCAGCGCTCGACGCGGCCATTGAGGCGTTCGCGCACCGCGCGTAGCCTGCCGACTCTCACGTCGGGTGTTGACGCGTTTCGGTTAACTGTGTACGGTCTACACATTGCGTATCTCATACACGTGATGTGCATCGTACACAGAACCGAAACGAAGGGACCACGATGATCAATCCAGAATCCGTCATCACGGCGCGCGGGCTTCGCAAGTCCTACCGCGCGACAACAGTGCTCGACGGCGTCGACCTTGACGTCGGTCGCGGCGAGATCTTCGCCATGCTCGGGCAGAACGGCGCAGGCAAGACGACCACGGTGAACATCCTGACCACGCTCATCAAGCCGGATGCGGGGACGGCCGCGATCGACGGCTTCGACGTCGTGCGGGATGCAGCCAACGCCCGCGGAGCGCTTAGTCTTACCGGCCAGTTCGCGGCGGTCGATCCGTTCCAGACAGGAGCGGAGAACCTGGCCATGATGGCCAATCTCGCCCATCTCGACCGCAGGGACGCCCGCAGGCGCATCACCGAGCTGCTCGCGCGATTCGACCTCGGGGCAGCAGCCTCGCGCCGTGCCGGAACATACTCCGGAGGCATGCGGCGACGGCTCGACCTCGCGATCAGCCTGCTGGCATCACCGCCCGTCGTCTTCCTCGACGAGCCGACGACGGGGCTCGATCCGAGATCGAGGAGCCAGCTGTGGTCGGTCGTGCGCGACCTCGCGACGGATGGCACGACGATCTTCCTGACGACTCAGTACTTGGAGGAGGCGGACCAACTCGCGGATACGATCGCCGTGCTGAACGCCGGGCGAATCGTCGCCACCGGCACAGCTTCCCAATTGAAGTCCGGGCTGAAGGGCGATCGGGTCGAACTGACCCTCGACGGGCCCACCGCCTACCGTTCCGCGCTCGAGATCGACTTCGGCGCCGGCGCCGAATTCAATGACGAGCGCTGGTCGGTCTCCGTGCCAGCGACCAACCCCGTCGCTGTGACGCGAGACCTGCTGACGCTGGCAGACGGCAACGCCATCGCGGTGCGTGCCATCGACATCCTGAAGCCGACGCTCGACGACGTGTTTCTTCACCTGACGGGCGCAGGCGCGCCAACCACAACCGAGGAGGTCGCAGCATGAGCGCACTCACACTGCCAACCGTTTCACGGACAACTCGCCGACCGCTACGCGACATCGCGGCCATGACGGCGCGGGAGACCCGCCGCACGCTCCGCAGCGTCGACATGCTCATCACATCGCTGGTCATCCCCGTGTCGATCATGCTGGTCTTCGTCGTGGTCTTCGGCGGCGCGATCGAGAAGGACGGGCGCTACATCGACTACGTTGTGCCAGCCACGCTCATCCTCTGCACGGGCTTCGGCTCCGCTATGACGGCGGTATCGGTAGCGAAGGACATGAAGGAGGGCATCATCGACCGCTTCAGGACGATGCCGATCTTCGGAGCCTCCGTACTCGTCGGCCATGTCGTCGCAAGTGTCGCGCGCAACCTCGTTTCGAGTGCGCTCGTCATCGGCGTCGCGCTGCTGCTCGGATTCCGGCCGGGCGCCGACCTCGGAGGCTGGATCCTGGCGATCCTTTACCTTGTGCTCGCAATCACCGCGTTCACCTGGATCAGCTGTGCGGCCGGGCTCCTCGTGAGTGAGGAGGCCGCGGGGAGCATCAACTTCGTGTTCCTGTTCCTGCCGTACGTCTCGAGTGGTTTCGTCGGCGCTGACACGATGCCAGCGTGGCTGCAGGGCTTCGCACACAATCAGCCTTTCACTCCGATCATCGAGACCCTGCGCGATCTTGTGGGCGGGCAGGATGCGTCGCAGTACGTGTGGGCTGCCCTCGCGTGGCTCGCCGGCCTGCTCGTCGTCGGCTACGGGGCATCCGTCGTGCTGTTCCGTCGCCGCGTCGCACACTGACGGTATCTCTTTCGCTGAGGGGCGCCCGGTTGCCCTTCCCTCGCCTGTTTTAGGGCAACGGGGCGCCCCTCAGCAGTACTCTTTCGAACGCCGCTGAACCCCGGAGAACCCATGGACCCCCTGAACGACGAAGCACTCCCCCGCGCGATCGCCCTGGCCTGGGGCGTCGCCGCGAGCCCGCAGCGAGGGCCGCGACGCGAACTCAACATCGAGCGCATCGTCGAAACGGCAGTGCAGCTCGCCGATGAGCATGGGCTCGGCGCGGTGTCGATGTCGAGCGTGGCAACAGCGCTCGGCTTCACCACGATGTCGCTCTACCGCTACGTCACCGCAAAAGACGACCTGGTGCTGCTGATGCAGGAGTCGGCGCTCGGTGTGCCGCCCCTGTCGGTGACGGATTCGACGAACTGGCGCGAGGGCCTCACCCGCTGGTACCGCGCCAGTCTCGAGATGTATGCGGCGCATCCGTGGGTGCTCGACATCACGATCTCGGGCGAGCCGAACACCCCGAACAATCTTGCCTGGCTCGACGCCGGTCTCGGTGTGCTCGAGCACAGCAGACTCGATGAGCGCTCTCGCATCTCGGCCGTGCTGCTGGTGAGCGGCAACTCGCGCTGGGAGGCGCAGGTGCTGCGCGGGCTCGACTCCGAGTCGGCGTTCGACCCGAGGATGCTCGCCTCTCTTGTGACGGCGGAGCAGTTCCCGCACCTCTACCCGACCATCGTCTCCGGCGCTTACGCCGCCGACGACAACCCGTTCGAGTTCGGTCTCTCGCGGATCCTCGACGGCCTCGAACACTACATGGACGCATCGCCTGGCGAGGGGGCTTATCCGGCACCACCCGCGGAGCCCAAAGAGATCGCGCGCGACGAACGAGTCAGGAAGGCGCGGGCACACGTTAAGGATGTCGAGACCAAGCTCCGCGACGCCCGGCAGAAAGAGCGCGAGGCCGTCGCAAAGGCGCGGGAGACAGCGGCGAAGAGTCTCGGCCGCTGACTACTGCGCTCGAAGCGCCGTGGTGGCGCGATCCCGGCCGAGAAGGTCCTGGTGGGTCGCGACGGCAACCCAGCCGTCTGCGCGCAGCAGCGCAGCAATGTCGTCACCCTGCAGCTCGCCGTGCTCGAGCACGAGGATGCCGCCCTGGTGGAGCAGGCGCAGGGCGGTCTTCGAGACCTGGCGGACGACATCCAGTCCGTCCTCCCCGCCGTAGAGCGCAAGCTCGGGGTCGTGCAGGCGCACCTCGGGGTCGCGCGGGATTGCTTCCTGCGGGATGTACGGAGGATTGGATGCGACGACGTCGACGGTGCCGTCGAGCTCGTGCAGCGCGTTCGCCAGGTCGCCGAGGATGACCGTCGCATTCGTCGCGCCGGTGCGCTCACGGTTGCGCGTTGTCCAGGGAAAAGCATCCGGCGATTTCTCGACCGCCCAGACACGGGCATTCGGCACCTCGGTTGCGAGGGAGAACGCGATGGCGCCGCTGCCGGTGCCGAGATCGACCGCGATCGGTGGCTCGCTGGCGACAGCCAGGAGCGCATCCACCGCAATCTGGGTCACCTGCTCGGTCTCGGGCCGTGGAACGAACACTCCGGGCCCCACCTCGAGCTCGAGTGAGCGGAACCACGCGCGGCCCGTGATGTGCTGAAGCGGCTCACGCGCGGCGCGGCGAGCTACCATCGCATCGATTACTGCCGCGTCCGCTGCACCGATTTCGAGCCCGGTGATCGCTCGCGCCTGGAGCTCGCCGCGGCTGAGGCCGAGCACGTGACCGATCAGCAGTTCTGCGTCGACCATGGGCGTCGGGATGCCTGCGTCGGCAAAGCGGGTGGCGACCGCGGGAAGCAGGTCGGACAGACCGGCCACCGTTACTCTTCTGCGCCGAGATCGGCCAGTCGCGCCTCTTCGTCGAACCGGATGCACGAGTCGATGACCGGCTCGAGCGCTCCGTTCATCACCTGGTCGAGGTTGTATGCCTTGTACCCGGTGCGGTGATCCGCGATCCGGTTCTCCGGGAAGTTGTATGTGCGGATGCGCTCGGAGCGGTCCATGGTGCGAATCTGGCTCTTCCGGGCGTCGGAGGCCGCGGCATCCAGTTCTTCCTGCTGGCGCGCGAGGAGGCGAGCGCGCAGGACGCGCATGCCGGCCTCGCGGTTCTGGATCTGGCTCTTCTCGTTTTGCATCGAGACGACGATTCCCGTTGGCACGTGGGTGATACGCACGGCAGAGTCCGTCGTGTTGACAGACTGGCCACCCGGACCGCTCGAGCGGAACACGTCGATCCGCAGGTCATTCTGGTTGATCTCGAGCTCTTCCGGCTCATCGACCTCAGGGAAGACCAGCACGCCGGTCGTCGAGGTGTGGATGCGTCCCTGTGACTCGGTCGCGGGGACTCGCTGGACGCGGTGGACGCCGCCCTCGTATTTGAGATGTGCCCAGACGCCCTGCGAAGGATCGGTGGCATTGGACTTGAATGCGACCTGCACGTCTTTGTAGCCGCCGAGATCGCTCTCGTTGCTATCGAGCAGCTCGTACTTCCAGCCCTTTGACTCCGCGTAGTGCATGTACATGCGCAGCAGATCGGCGGCGAAGAGCGCACTCTCGGCACCACCCTCCCCACCCTTGATCTCCATGATCACGTCTCGCCCGTCATCCGGGTCACGCGGGATCAGCAGTCGCCGAAGCGCTTCCTGCGACGTGACGAGGTGCTCTTCCAACGAGGGAACTTCGGCGGCAAAAGCCTCGTCGTCGCGCGCGAGCTCGCGCGCGGCTTCGAGGTCGTCGCCTGCCTCTTTCCATGTCGAGTACGCAGTGGAGATCTTGTTGAGCTCCGCGTATCGACGATTGAGCTTCTTGGCCCTGCCCGCATCGGCGAAGACTTCGGGATCGGACAGCTGCCCCTGGAGATCCTCGAGCTCGGCCAGCAGCGTCGCTACTGACTCGAACATCTAGTCCTCTTTGTGGGCGTGGTTATTCGACCCGGAGTGCCCGTTGGTGGTCGGCGCGGGGAGCGACTTCTGGATCTGCATCAGGAACTCGACGTTCGACGAAGTCTCCTTCAGCTTTCCGAGAACGATCTCGAGTGCCTGCTGCTGCTCCAGCCCGGCGAGGGCACGACGCAGCTTCCAGGTGACCTTGACCTCTTCGTCGCCGAGGAGCATCTCTTCACGCCGTGTGCCAGACGCGTTCACGTCGACTGCCGGGAAGATGCGCTTGTCGGCCAGCTGGCGTGACAGGCGAAGCTCCATGTTGCCGGTGCCCTTGAACTCCTCGAAGATGACCTCGTCCATCTTGGAACCGGTCTCGACAAGTGCGGTCGCAATGATGGTCAGCGATCCACCCTCCTCGATGTTGCGAGCGGCACCGAAGAAGCGCTTCGGCGGGTACAGCGCCGACGAGTCGACACCACCCGAGAGGATGCGACCAGACGCCGGGGCAGCCAGGTTGTATGCGCGGCCGAGGCGCGTGATCGAGTCGAGCAGCACGACAACGTCGTGACCGAGCTCGACGAGACGCTTGGCGCGCTCGATGGCAAGCTCGGCGACCGTCGTGTGGTCTTCTGCCGGACGGTCGAAGGTCGATGCAATGACCTCACCCTTGACCGTGCGCTGCATGTCGGTGACCTCTTCGGGCCGCTCGTCGACCAGAACGACCATGAGGTGAACCTCGGGGTTATTCTTCGAGATCGCGTTGGCGATCGCCTGGAGGATCAGCGTCTTGCCGGCCTTCGGAGGCGAGACGATCAGACCGCGCTGGCCCTTGCCGATTGGCGAAACGAGATCGATGATGCGGGTCGACAGCTTCTGCGGCTCGGTCTCGAGACGCAGGCGCTCCGACGGGTAGAGCGGCGTCAGCTTGCCGAACTCAACGCGGTCTGCGGCCTCATCGACAGGGAGGCCGTTGACGGAGTCGATACGCACGATCGCGTTGTACTTCTGGCGGCCCTGGCTGTTGTCGCCCTCACGCGGCTGGCGGATGGCGCCGACGACGGCGTCTCCCTTGCGCAGGTTGTGCTTCTTGACCTGGCCGAGCGAGACGTAAACATCGTTTGCGCCGGGCAGGTAACCGCTCGTGCGCACGAATGCGTAGTTGTCGAGGACATCGAGGATGCCCGCGACCGGAATCAGGATGTCGTCTTCGGTGATCTCGGGCTCGAAGTCGTCGCCGACCGGGCCGCGGCCACGCTTGCGGTCGCGGTAGCGGTTACGGCCACCGCGGTCGCCATCCTGCGCGTCTGCTGCCTGCTGCTGGCGTTCGCTGCCCTGCTGGCCGTTGCCGCCGTTGTTGCCGCCGTTGTTATTGCCACCGTTGTTGGCGTTGTTCTGCTGGCGGTTGCCTTGGTTGCCGTTCTGGCCACCGTTGCCCTGCTCAGCCTTGTTCTGGCCACCATTGTTCTGGTTGCCGTTGTTCTGGCCACCATTGTTCTGGCGGCTCGAGTTCTGGTCGCCAGCGCCCTGGTCGGCCTTGTTCTGGTTGCCGCCACGGTTGCGATTGCGGCTGCGGCTGTTGCGGCCACCGCCCTGCTCGCCATCCTGCTGGTCGGCGCTGGCCTGGTCGGCGCTTGTCTGGTCGGCGCTGGCCTGGGCATCGCCGGTTGAAACCTGGGCCGGGACGAGCTGCTCAGCGGAGTCTGACTGCAGCGTCGCAGCGTTGATGTTCGGCTCGTTCTCTGCAACGTGATCGGTTGCCGCGACGGGCCCCGCATCGACGGTGAGGTCTGCCGGCGCCTCAGCTGCGGCCTGGGCGGCCACGGCATCCGCGGTCGTCGCTCTCCGCGGCGCGCGTTTGCGTGTTGCCGGAGCCGCCTCGATTGCGGCCTCGGCTGGAGCCGGCTCGATCGCCTGCTCTGCGGGTGCGGCCTCGATGGCTGCCTCCTGCTGGTTCTGGTCTAGAGCATCCACGAGTTCTCCCTTACGAAGTTTGGATGCGCCGGCAATGCCGCGTTCGGTGGCGAGAGCAACGAGCTCAGGCAGGCGAAGGGCGGTCAGGGCGGCGCGGGAATTCGCGCCCGAGGCGCGAACGTTGACGTCAGTCACGTTAAAAGGGTTCCTTTCGGCTCTGAGCGAAACGTCTCAGAGGTAAGCGCGTCGCACGTTCGCAGAACTGAGGCGGGTGAGGCTGACGGAGAATTTCCGCGCCTTGCAGATTCAGAACTGCGTGTTAGCGACTGCTAGATAAATTGCTACCTGGGGAGCTCGTGGCGTGGGCCGCTGCTTCTACCGGGTGCGCCACCACTGTAGCACCTTTGAAGTCGACGGCCAGCATCAGCGACTGCCACGGCAAGTCCATCGAGCGCTCGACGAGGTCGGCCGCGACGAGACGCTGAGCGGGGTCGCTGCAAAGCACGAGAATGGATGGCCCCGCCCCCGAGACCACGGCAGGCAGTCCGTTGGCGCGCAGGATCTGCAACAGTTGGTCGGTCTGCGGCATCGCGGCCGCGCGATACCCCTGGTGCAGCTTGTCTTCCGTCGCGACCAGCAGCAGCTCAGGGCTCTGGATGAGTGCGGCGATCAGGAGCGCCGAACGCGACACGTTGAAGATCGCGTCCTCGTGCGGAACCGACGCAGGCTGAAGACTGCGCGCGAGCGCCGTCGACATGGTCGTCTCTGGCACGACGACGAGGGGCGAAACCCCTCGGTGCACCATCAGTTTCTTGAATTGCGGTCCGTCCGACGTCATCCAGGCGATCGTGAGTCCGCCGAAGAGCGCGGGTGCGACGTTGTCAGGATGCCCCTCGAGCTGGGTGGCGAGCGCGAGCAGGGCCGCGGAATCGATCTCGACCACGCCGTCCAGGAGCCCCTTGGCCGCCATGATTCCGGAGACGATGGCGGCCCCGGATGAGCCAAGCCCACGACCGTGCGGGATCGAGTTGTGGGCGATAAGGTCGAGGCCGGGCATGGGTTGCTGGTATGCGGCGAAGGTGTGGGCGATCGCGCGGACGACGAGGTTGCTCTCGTCCGTCGGAACTTCACCCTCGCCGACACCGATGACGCTCACGTTGGCGCCCGCGCCGTCGCGCACGGTCACTGTCAGTTCGTCGTACAGCGACAGGGCAAGTCCCAGCGTGTCGAACCCTGGCCCGAGGTTGGCGGTCGTCGCGGGAACCTTGACAAGAACCGACCGCCCGACCGGCAGGGTCATGCCCCGCTCAGTCCGAGCACGCCCGCGATCTCCGTCGTGTCTGCGGCGACGATGGTGGGCTTCACGTCCGATCCGTCTGGCGTGCGCAGCGCCCACTGGGGGTCTTTGAGGCCGTGGCCGGTGACCGTGAGCACGACCGTGGCGCCCTTCGGGATCACCCCGGCATACGAACGCTCGAGGAGGCCTGCAACGCTGATCGCCGATGCCGGCTCGACGAAGATACCGACCTCTGACGAGAGAATGCGGTGTGCCTCGAGGATCTTCTCGTCGGTGATCGAGCCGAAGTAACCGTCGCTCGTCTCCCGCGCCTCGGTGGCAAGGTGCCAGGATGCCGGGTTTCCGATGCGAATGGCGCTCGCGATGGTCTCGGGGTTCGTGACGACGTGACCGAGCACGATCGGTGCGCTGCCCGCGGCCTGGAACCCGAACATCCTCGGCAGCTTCGTCGATTCGTTCCTCGCGAGTTCCTCGCTGTACCCGCGGAAGTATGCCGTGTAGTTGCCCGCGTTGCCGACTGGCACGATGTGGAAGTCCGGCGCGTCTCCGAGGACCTCGACGACCTCGAACGCCGCCGTCTTCTGGCCCTCGATGCGATCCGGGTTCACCGAGTTGACGAGGTGAACCGGGTAGTTGTCTGCGAGGTCGCGGGCAATTGCGAGGCAGTCGTCGAAGTTGCCCTGCACCTGCAGGAGTTCCGCGCCGTGCGCGATGGCCTGCGCGAGCTTACCCATCGCGATCTTGCCCTCAGGCACGAGAACCGCAGCGGTGATTCCGGCGTGGGTCGCGTAAGCGGCGGCCGATGCGGACGTGTTGCCCGTCGAGGCGCAGATGACGGCCTTCGCACCGTGTTCGACGGCCTTCGAGACGGCCATCGTCATCCCGCGGTCCTTGAATGAGCCGGTCGGGTTCATGCCCTCGAACTTCACCCAGACCTTGGCCCCCGTACGATGAGACAGCGCATCCGCGTGGATGAGCGGCGTGCCTCCCTCGCCGAGCGTGACGATCGGCGTCGCATCCGAGATGTCGAGACGGTCAGCGTATTCACGCAGTACTCCACGCCACTGATTGGCCACTTACAGTCCTTCAACTCTCAATACGGAAACGACGGAACGCACGACCTGGTTGGTCCGTAATGCGTCCACGGTCGCGGCCAAAGCGGCCTCGGTAGCCTCGTGGGTGCCAATGACAAGGGTAGCGGTGGCCGGGGCGTCACCCGAACCGGCCGCAGACTGGGTGAGAGTCTCGACGGAGACCCCGTGCTCGGTGGTGAGACTTGCGATCGCGGCAAGGACTCCCGGCTGGTCGACGACCTCGAGCGTGATTTGGTACCGGGTGAGAACGCTGTCCATCGGGAGCACCGGCAAGTTGGCGTTGGTCGACTCCGCGACGCCCGGGCCACCGATCACATGACGACGCGCAGCAGAAACAAGGTCGCCGAGCACGGCCGAAGCCGTCTGGAGCCCGCCAGCGCCCGCGCCGTAGAACATGAGGCTGCCGGCGGCCTCCGCCTCGATGAAGACGGCGTTGTTCGCACCGTGCACGGCGGCGAGCGGATGTGTGACCGGGATAAGGGCCGGGTAGACGCGCGCGCTGACACCGTCGACGCCGGTCGTCGGGTCGGTCAGGCGCTCGCAGATCGCCAGGAGCTTCACGACATAGCCGGCCTTGCGGGCCGCCTCGACCTGCTCGATCGTGACGTTGGTGATGCCCTCGCGATGCACGGCGTCGAGCGGAATGTTGGTGTGGAACGCGAGGCTCGCGAGGATCGAGACCTTCTGCGCGGCGTCGTAGCCCTCGATGTCTGCCGTTGGGTCGGCCTCGGCGTAACCGAGCTCGGTTGCCTTCGCGAGCGCTTCCGCAAGAGTCGCGTCCTCGCGCTCCATGAGATCGAGGATGAAGTTGGTAGTGCCGTTGACGATGGCGAGGATCCGCTTGACCCGGTCGCCGGCGAGGCTGTCGCGCAGCGGGCGGATGATGGGAATAGCGCCGCCGACGGCCGCCTCGTAGTAGAGCTGCGCACCGACCTGTTCCGCCGCATCGAAGAGTTCCGCGCCGTGGGTGGCGAGGAGCGCCTTGTTGCCCGTGATGACGTCGGCACCCGAGTTGATCGCCTGGAGGATGAGCGTGCGGGCCGGCTCGAGCCCGCCCATGAGCTCGATCACGATGTCTGCTCCGCCGATCAGCTTTTCTGCGTCGGTCGTGAGCAGCTCCCGAGGGATGGCGGGGTGACGCTCTGCTTCGAGGTTGCGCACAGCAACGCCGATGAGTTCGAGGCCGGCGCCGGCGCGACTCGCGAGTTCGTCGCCGTGCTCAATGAGCAGCGCAGCTACCTGGGCACCGACGTTTCCGCCGCCAAGAAGCGCGACTCGGAGGTTGCGGTATTCGATCATGGTTTCTCCAGTCCCTGGTGCGCGAAACCGGTGTCTCGCCGCAGCAGGTCGTCTTCGGTCTCGCGCCGCACGAGCAGGCGCGCCTGTCCATCGAGCACGGCGACAACGGGTGGCCTGCCGAGATAGTTGTAGTTGCTGGAAAGCGACCAGCAGTATGCGCCCGTCGCCGCGACGGCCAGCAGGTCTCCCGGCTGCACGTCTCCCGGCAGGTATTCGTCGCGCACGACGATGTCACCGCTCTCGCAGTGCTTACCGACCACCCGCACGAGCGCCGCCGCGGCGTCTGAGGTTCGTGAGGCGATGCGAGCCGTGTAGTCGGCGCCGTACAGTGCCGCCCGGATGTTGTCGCTCATTCCGCCGTCGATCGAGACGTAAATGCGGATGGCCGCGCCATCGTCCACACTCACCTCAACGGGCTTGATCGTGCCGACCTCGTAGATCGTGGTCCCTGCCGGGCCGATGATGGCGCGCCCCGGCTCGACGGCGACGACCGGTACGGGGACCCCATGCTCGGCGGCCGCGGTTGCCACTATTTCGGCGAATCGTCGTGCGATCTCCGGCAGCTCGAGGGCGTCATCCGCGCTAGTGTAGGCGATTCCGAACCCGCCGCCGAGGTTCAGTTCTGGGACGGGGCCACCGGCGAGCAGGCGAGCGTGCACCTCGAATAGTCGGTGAGCCGCCTCGGCGAAACCTTCTGACTCGAAGATCTGTGAGCCGATGTGCGAGTGCAGCCCGAGGAACGCCAGGGAATCGTGCGAACGAATGATCGCAACAGTTGCCTCAGCATCGCTGAGCGGAATGCCGAACTTCTGGTCTTCGCGCGCGGTCGCGAGATATTCGTGGGTGGACGCGTGCACGCCGCTGTTGATTCGCAGGCGCACGGACTGCACTCGCCCGTGACGGGCCGCAGCCTCAGCCACCCGCGCGATCTCGATCATGCTGTCGAGCACGATCGCCCCAACACCGACCTCGACCGCACGGTCAATCTCGGCCAGGCTCTTGTTGTTGCCGTGCAGACCGAGCCGAGCGGGGTCGACGCCTGCGGCGAGCGCGACGGCGAGCTCTCCCCCGCTGCAGACGTCGATGTTCAGGCCCTCCGCGATCATCCAGCGCGCGATCTCGATGCTCAGGAAGGCCTTGCCCGCGTAGTAGACCTTCGCGGCCGTACCGACGGCGGCGAACTCGCGATCGAACGACTCGCGGATGCTGCGAGCCCTGCCACGGGCATCCGCTTCGTCGACGACATAGACCGGGGTGCCGTACTGGGCGGCGATGTCGCTGGCTGAAAGACCGGCGATCGACAGTTCGCCGTCATCAGAGCGTGAGACGCCGCGCGACCACACCGACTCCGCGATGGCGTTCGCGTCGGTCGGCTGGGCGAGCCACGCTGGGGCGAGCGGATTGGCGGACACGGTGCGCTACCTCAGGGGACGAGAGACATTGGGCGGGCGATACGCAGCCGGGTGGAACGCGTAAGGCCTCGTCCATAGTAGCTGGAGGCCCGGCTGGCCCGGCCGCCGAAAGCGGCTAGCAGGTGCCCTTCTGCGACAGAGAAGTGTCGTTCAGTTTCGCACCGTCGCCGTCGAGCGCAAACACCACGTTCTGGCCGGTGACCGCGACGCCGGTCAGCACGAACTCCTTCGGCAGCGATGGCGCGATGCAGAGCGAGGCTCCGGACTTCAGTACACTCGCGAGCCCAGGCACCACCGCCTCGAACTGCGTTACGGGAATCTGGTTCTTACCGAGCAGGATCTTGTCGAGGGTGAGGCCAGGCTTGCCCGCAACGACATGCGGCGTCGCGGTGACGCCGATCGGAATCTTCTGCCCGAACACGGCAAGAATCCCGCTGAACTGGAGGTTCTTGCCTGCAGGCTTCAGGCTGACTCCGAGCGACTTCAGTTGCGGCACGGCGGCGATCTTGGCCGACAGGGACGATACAGGAATGACGACCCCGACCCGCAGGGTGCCAACCGGCTTGTCGAGGTCGGTTGGGACATCGCTCGCACGGATCTTCAGCGAGCCCGTGATGCCCTCGACCGTGACAGGGTCTGCGTTGACCGCGACGTGCTGGATGTCGCCACCCAGGTATTGCAGAAGGAAGGACCCGGAGCCGAGGCTGACGTGCACGTCGTTCGGAGACTCGGCTCCCACCGCCTTCGCCATCTGCTTCTGGATCACGCCGGTCGCGTACTGGCGGGCGAGCGCTTCGCCGACGAAGAATGCCACGACGAGGAGCACGAGAATCACCAGGATGACGATGAACGCCCGCAGGCCGGTGCGGCGTTTGCGAGGCTTCTCCGCGAGGGACATTGGTCTGTTCTCCTTGGTTGCTGCCGGGTTGGTCAGCTCGCCGGGCAGGTTCCCTTGGATGAGAGGCCCTGCAGCGAGAGGTGTGAACCCGTCGCGGTCACGACGAGACCGGTGCCGACGACCTTCACCCCGGTCAGATGCATGGCCGACGGGAGGCCGGCGGCGAGGCACTGCGTCTGGGTGGCGATCGCGCGGGACACCAGTCCACCAAAGATGGGGCTCTTCGCCAAAGGGCTCGACTTCAGTTGGGACGGCGTGTATGCCTTGCCGTTCACCGCGATCTTCTGCGGAGTAAGGATGAGGTTGTCGCCGCTCGCCGAAACCGCGAAGTCGACGCTGAACGGCACCGTGTGCCCGAGCAGCTTGTCCTTGGATGAGATCGTGACGACCCCGTTGCCGATGCTGGCGAGCGCTTGGGACTCCCCCGCCGTCGACTCGACCAGGGACAGCAGCGCGTCGTGCCCGATCGTCACCGCGATCGTCATCGACTTCGCCGGCGCACTCGTGGAAAGCGGAACCCGCACTCCGTCGAACACAGCGGACCCGGACAGCGTGCCGGACGAGAACTCGCCGATCCTCACGTGCACCGTGTCGAGTGTGCGCGCCAGCATCTGCGGAAGCAGCGGCTTCGTTCCGAGGCTCACGTGGATATCCGTCGGGTCTGCGCCCGTCTCCTGCGCAACGCCGGTCTTGACCGCCGTGAGCGCGAAGCTCTTGGCGAGGGAATTCGCGACCAGGTAGCCCGAGACGCCAAGCGCGGCAATGATCACCAGGACGATGATCGTGTTACGAATCGGATGCCGCCTGCGTCGTACGGCAGGCTCACCCGGCTCGAGGGTCTCGAACTGATCGGTCACATGCGCTCCGGTGCGCTGACCCCGAGGAGTGTCAGCGCGTTGCGAAGCACGACGCCCGTTGCGTCGTTCAACCAGAGCCTCGTGCGGTTCAGGTCTGTGATGGGCTCTTCGCCCATTGGAGTCACCCGGCAGCTGTCGTACCAGCGGTGATACGCGCCGGCGAGTTCCTCGCTGTAGCGCGCGACCCTGTGCGGCTCACGCAGCTCGGCCGCCTGCCTGACCACGCGCGGGAACTCCGCAAGGATGCCGAGCAGTTGGCTCTCGGTCTCGTGGGTAAGGAGCGCGGCATCGAACGCGCTGCGGTCTACCCCGCTGGCTGCGGCGTTCCGTGCAACCTGGTGCGTGCGGGCGTGCGCGTACTGCACATAGAAGACGGGGTTGTCGTTGGTCTTGCGGCCCCACTGGTCGAGATCGATGTCGATTTGGGAATCGATGGATGACCGCACGAGCGCATATCGGCCGGCATCGACCCCGACCGCGTCGACCAGGTCTTCGAGTACCACGACGGTGCCGGCACGCTTGCTCATCTTCTGCGGTACGCCATCACGGACGAGGTTCACGAGCTGGCCGATCAGAATTTCGAGATTGACATATGGAACATCACCAAACGCCGCAGTCATGGCCATCAGGCGGTTCACGTAGCCATGGTGATCGGCACCCAGCATGATCAGGTTGCGCTCGAACCCGCGTTCACGCTTGTTCAGGTAATAGGCGAGATCGCCCGACATATACCCGTATTCACCATCGCTCTTGATGACAACGCGATCTTTGTCGTCGCCGTAGTTCGTTGATCGAAACCAGACCGCTCCATCGCTCTCGTAGATGGCGTCGAGTTCCCGCAGCCGGTCTATCGCGTGCTCGACCGCCCCGCTGTCGTGCAGCTCGTTCTCGTGGAAGTACACATCAAAGTCGACGCCGAAGTCGTGAAGGCTCTTCTTGATGTCGCCGAACATGAACTCCACGCCGACCGACCGGAAAATCTCCTGGACCTCGGCACGCGTGGGAACGTCTTCAAGCTCCCCCGGATACGCCGCGATCACCCTGGCAGCGATTTCTGAGATGTACTCGCCCGCATACCCGTCGTCCGGTGCAGGCTCGCCCGCCCAGCTGGCGAGGAGGCTGCGCGCGAATCGATCGATCTGCGCGCCGTGGTCGTTGAAGTAATACTCACGGGTGACGATCCCGCCCTCGGCCTGGAAGATTCTGGCGAGCGAGTCGCCGACCGCGGCCCAGCGCACCCCACCGATATGGATGGGTCCTGTCGGGTTCGCGGAAACAAACTCGAGATTCATCGTGACGCCGGCGTAGAGATCGCCGCGGCCGTATTCTGCCCCGGCCTCGACGATCGACTTCGCGAGGGCGCCGGCCGCCGCGGCATCCAGCCTGATGTTGATGAAGCCAGGGCCTGCGACATCCACCGAGGCGATGCCGTCGAGATTTGCGAGCTCGGTTGCGACCTGCTCAGCAAGCTCGCGAGGGGCAACACCGAGCGGCTTTGCGAGCTTCATGGCGATGTTCGACGACCAGTCGCCGTGGTCGCGGTTGCGCGGACGCTCGAGCGGGACATCCTCGATCGCGACGGTTTCGCTCGACCCGCGCGCCTCCAGCACCCTCGTCACAACGGCGAGAAGCGAGGCGGAAAGTTCGGCGGGAGTCATGAAAATCGAGTCTAACCGAGGCCCGTGCCGCGGGCCCGCGCCCCCGCTACGGCCAGAGGATGTCCCGCCGCCAGCCCGCTCCGTCGCGTTCGTATCGCAGCCGAACCTGGTCGCGCTCCCGCTCGGCCTGCCAGAACTCGACGGACTCCGGGACGACGCGGTATGCGGTCCAGGCGGGCGGGACAAAGTTGGGATCGCGCTCCATTTTCTCGAGCGCGGGCTTCAGGTGGGCGTCGAAGTCTTCGACCGCTTCGCTCTGGCGACCGGCAACTGCTCGCGTCCTGGCGCCGGGCTTGCGCTGCAGGAAGTCCAGTTCGCTCAGCTCGCGCGGCCCCTCCGTGACCGCTCCGACCACTCGAATCTGCCGGCCCTGTTCGCGCCAGTAGAAGACCAGCGCGGCGCGAGGATTCTCGGCCAGTTCGTGTCCCTTCGGCCCGGAATTGAGCGACGCGAACCACAGGCTTTCGGCATCCACGTCTTTCAGGATGAGCGTTCGCGCATCGGGGTGACCATCGTTCGTTGCGGTAGCGAGCGTCATCGCCAGCGGCTGGAGGACATCCCCGTCGAGCGCCGTCTCGATCCATTCGACGACCAACGGAATCGGGTCGTCTGGCGCTGCGTCGGTGTCGAAGTACGGGAACACCGCGTCGACGCTCGGCACCTGCCGCAGTCGATCGCGAAGAGAAGGGGGCTTGGCCATGCTGCTAATCTAGCTAGGCACTGGGCCCCCATAGCTCAGGGGATAGAGCACTGCCCTCCGGAGGCAGGGGCCGCAGTTCGAATCTGCGTGGGGGCACTTCACGAAATGCCTGATCAGCGACTTGCAGTCGAGACAGCTTGCCGACGCGGGGCAGGGTGAGTCCGCGGTGGGTTTGCGGAGAGTCGACCAGCCCGCACCGCCATCGAAACTGGTCTGCCCTCGAAGCCTGACGCTGCAATCAGCCCACGGAGCTAACGAGAGAGTAGTCACGTGCAGTCACGCCTAATCGTGTGACGAATCACCAGCCGCTCGCGCTTGCAGGTCCTGCATGCGCTCGAAGTCGCTTCTACCAAAACGAAGCACCGAGAAACGTGGCCATACGCCGGAATCGCTGAGCATCTGAAACCACCACTCCTCAATTCCGGTTTCGGATCGGACATCGATTCCACGGAAAGCGAACTCAATCGTGCTCCATGGTTGATCGAGCAGGACTTCGCCATTCGAACGAATGATCTCGATGCCATCGGGTGAAGCACCCAATATGCCCCAGTCAATTGCCCGCGAATCGCCCCGTTCAACCCCAACCGGAGTCGTAAGCGGGTCCAGTCGGATTCCGAAGTACTCCGACTCAGGATGATCGGCACGCATCGCAGCGAGTCTGGATCGATATGGCGCCGCCAGCCTGTACCGATGACGGAAGAACAATCCCGCGATTACCCCTACACCGAGCAGCCACTGAGCTAACGCGAGCCAACGAGGATAGAAGAGGAGGCCATCGATGAGAGGCTGAGCAACCGTCCAAAGCGCAACGGCGAAATAGCTCCGCCATGAAATCAAACTCGAGACTGCATTCCACGCCTCGGCTTCTTGGACATCGCTCACATGCCATTTATAGCCGTGTCCCTGGTGATCGGTCATCACGTCTTCTCGCGATCGCAACGGAGGACGAACAGCGACACGCCGAGCTACCCCTCGATTCACGTCGGCGTTTCGCATTTCGTCCTCGGTCAGCGCGACATCAGGTCAAGTGCAGCGAGTGCCACCCCATCCGGCGCGATGGCACCCCCCTTGAACACGCGGTCGACACCGGGTAGGCCAGAAGATATGACAGTGAAACTAAACGACACGGGTCTCGCGCACGCCAAGCAGCTCGTCCGCAATGGACACGTGGTGCGCGACGACCGCGACGACTGGAGCGAGGCTGCACCAAGCGCAGATGACGAGAACCGGTTCATCGAGAAGCACGGCTTCGCCGAATACTCCAAGTGGCACCTGGGCGTGGATGACTCGAAGCCCGATGACACCAAGGGGCACTACAGCTTTCCGTACGGTGACTTCACGAAGGTTCGTCGGGGCGGGGTGATCTCGCTGGAGAGCCGAGCGGCCCAAAACGACCACGACGACATCGCGAAGGCGAGCAAACAACTGTTGGAGCAGATCGACGGCGATTAGCGGGCGCGCAGCCGACGCATAGCGGGCACATCTCATTCCCACAGACAGCTCGCGCCGTTCGGGAGAGTGGCAACTTGTTGCCACTTTGCCAGCTGCCGTATTGCGCATCGCGGTGCGGTGAGACGCCGCCATCATCACAGAACTGAAGTCGACGGGGCTCGCGGTGGTCGCGCCACCGAATCAACTGAGGAGCCTCGAGGGTGACGGCGCTGCGATCGCATCGCTGGTCTCCGCAATCGACGGACCGGTCGTCCTCATCGGCCACTCGTATGGCGGCGCCGTGATCACGCAGGCCTCCGCTGGGCTGAAGAACGTGCAGTCACTGGTCTACCTCGCCGGTTTCGGCATCGATGCGGGCGAGAGCTGCGCATCGGTGCAGGCTCCGTTCCCGCCGTCGCTGCTGGCCACCACCTACTACCCGACCTCGTATGACGCCCCGGGCGCGCCGGGCGGCCCGGATCTCTACATCAAGCAGGACGGCTTCAAGGAGACGTTCTGCGGCGACTCCTCCGACGAGGTCGCGGACATCCTGTTCGCTACGCAACGGCCGCTCGCCGGCTTCGCATACACGCACAACGCGACGCAGGCGGGCTGGCACGACATCCCGAGCTTCTTCCTGGTTTCGGCAGACGACAATGCGATCCCTCCGCTGGCCCAGGACTTCATGGCCGACCGGATGAAGGCGACAACCGAGACGATCGACGGGTCTCACACCGCGTTCATCGCCCAGCCGGATGTCGCCGCAGCGTTCATCAGGAAGGCCGTCGGCTGACGCGCAGTGTCGCAGCCGGGAGCGCCGGCTAGACGCGCGAGCGCGGAGCGATTACCTTCTGCCCAGGCTCAGCGGTCAGATAGAGACCCTGGGTCTGGTTCGCGGACTCGGTGAGCTGTTCGAGCCACTCGCGGTTGATCTGGTGGCGCTCCGGCGACGCGAAGCGAAACATCATTGGGATAGATGATTCGACCCAGATGCTGGAGCGTCCGTCGCCGAGCGCCGGATCGTCGCGCCAGGAGAAAAAGAAGCCCTCGTGACGACGGAGCTTCGCCGCGATCACGAGTTGGAGATGCGCGAGCGCCCGATCGTCGAATTCGATCTCAAGCGCGGCATTGCCGTACAGCAGCTTTCCCAGCGGGGTTGTCCTTCCGTGAGCGGGTGGCGGGCAGAGGTCGAGAGCACAGTGGGAATGCCATGTTTCTTCGCCACATGCATCGTAGGGATGCGCGCGGCACACTCCCGTATGGGGCGGGGGGCTTGACACCGGTGCGCTGCTGCGGCATGCGGGCAGCCCGCGGTCGGGCGTTCCTCCGCCGATCGGGTGAACCTCCGCCGATATGGTGCATGCACCCAACGTTTTCCGTCAGGTGATCGTTGTAGTCGGTAGAGGGCGCGTTCGGTGCCCCGACCAGCGGGAGGGAGCACGATGTCGACCACGTCGGGCACCCCGAGCTGGGACCAGGTGGTGCGAACGCTCGTCGCCGAGCGGGGCGATGCCCTCACTCGCTACGCCTACTTCGTCTCCGGCAGCCTGGACGACGCCCCAGACCTCGTGCAGGATGCGCTGGTAGGTGCGTTTGGTCGGGTACGCAACGGATTCACCGTGGCGAGCGCCGAGGCGTATGTGCGACGCGCAATCCTGAATGCGTTCATCGATCGCGGGCGCCGGGCGTCGCGCTGGCGTCGGATCGCACACCTCGAGGCAACGCCGACCGAGTCGGAGTCACCTGAGAGCGCGACAGAAGCCCGCCTCGATATCCATGGCGAGCTGCAGAAACTCACGCCGCGCGAACGCGCATGCCTCGTGCTGCGCTACTACGACGATCTCAAGGTGGATGACATCGCCTCGACGCTCGAACTCAGCTCGGGCGCGGTCAAGCGCTACCTCAGCGACGGCCTGGCGAAGATGGCGGCAGCGCTGCGCCCTGACGACGGAACGGAGAACTCCCGTGCCAACCGACGATGACAAGGATGCGCGCGGCCAGGATGCGCCAGCGGGTCTCGACCTCGGTCGCCTCCTGCGCTCGGACGACTCTCGCACTAGCGGGCGACTCGATGCGGATGCCGTGATCCGGCGTTCCCGCCGTCGCCGGGGAACGAAGCTCGCGGGGCTCACGACGGCGTGGGTGCTCGCCGGAACCCTCGTGATCGGCGGCGGAGTTGTGGGGCTCAGGCAGTTGGCCGCAGGCAGTGGCAGCAGCGGATCGGCGTCGTCCGCCGCGAGCGGAAGCTCCGGCGATAAAGCCCAGGGCACGGGCGGCACCGAGCCGACCGCGGCACCGCCCGCCGAGGATGCCGCGAACCCGAGGTGCGGCTCCCCCGCGCCAGTCGTCACGACGACTGCCGACGGGCTCGCCGTCACACTCACCCTCCGCGACACGACGGAGGCAGCCGGGTCGACCGCAAGCGCAACGGTGACGCTCACCAACACGGGCTCCGAGACCATCACCGGCGCGGTCGAGCAACCACGCGCGGGGCTCGTGAGGGGTGGCGTGGTGACCTGGCACAGTCCGGTCGTCCCGACGCTCTCCCCCCGCAACATCCACCTGGCCGCCGGCGACTCGACGACTTTCACGGTCGAGATCGTCGCAGACCGCTGCGCGGCCGGGCAGGACGACTTTGCGCGACTCCCTGCTGCCCGGCCGGGCAGCTACCTGGCCTTCACCTCCATCGTCGTGCACGTCGCAGCAGGAGACGAGGTCGTGGTGAGCGAGGGCGCCCAGCTTCGAATCCGCTGAGTTCGGGAAGCGAGCCGCACAGTGAGTCGTTACTCATGACATGACAACTATTGGATTCATCGGATCTGGAAACATCGGCGGCAGCGTCGCACGCACCGCCATCGCGCACGGTTACGACGTCGTGCTCAGCAACTCCCGCGGGCCTGAAACCCTCGCCGACCTGATTGCCGAGCTTGGCCCGCGTGCCCGAGCCGCAACACCGGCGGAGGCCGCGACAGCTGGCGACTTCGTGGTCGTGACGACCCCGATGGGCGCGGTCGAGTCCCTGCCTGCCGCTGAGCTCGCTGGCAAGATCGTGATTGACACGAACAACTACTACTGGGAGCGCGACGGGCGGATCCCCGAGATCGAGAATGGCGAGATCACCTCGACCGGCCTGGTGCAGCGCAAGCTCGCCGACTCGAAGGTCGCCAAGGGCTTCAACCACATCGGGTCCGCAGACATCCCGGTTGCGGGCAAGCCAGCAGGCGACCCGGAGCGCAGGGCTCTCGCGACCGCGAGCGACTACGCGGAAGCCTCCGACCTGGTCACGGCGCTGTACGACGAGTTCGGGTATGACACCGTCAACATCGGCGCGCTTGCGGACAGCTGGCGGGTCGAGCGCGACCAGCCGGCATACGGTCACCACCAGACGGCGAGTGAGCTGACAGCGAACCTGGCCAAGGCGACAACACCCGGCGCCTGACGAACTGGCACACTGGGGTGCGTGGCTGCAACTTTCGTCGTCGTACCCCAGTGGCAGGGTTCGGGTTCGTCCCGTGCCATGAGACTCGTGGATGGCGCTGAAGCCATTCGCGGAGACCTGCCGAGTGCGAGCACCCTGGTCGTGGATGTCCCGCTGGAGGCGGGCGAATCGCAGGGCTCAGGCGTGTCCCGCTTCACTTCCATCCAGCTGGTGCGCGACCGGCTCGCGCGCACGCTCGCGACCGTCGATGGCCTCGCCATCACGATCGGTGGAGACTGCGGTGTCGAACTCGCGGCCGTTTCGCACGTCGCAGACCAGGGGGAGATTGCACTCGTCTGGTTCGATGGCCACGCCGATCTGAACACCCCGGAGTCGTCAGACTCTTCTGCCTTCCACGGGATGATCGCGCGCACCCTGATCGGTGACGGCGCCCCCGGGCTCGTGCCAGCGCATCCGATCGCGGCAGACCACCTCGTGCTCGTCGGAACGCGTGCGTTCGACGACTCCGAGGATGCGTGGGTGCGTGAGGCAGGAATCCGCGTCCTTGAGGGTGACGCCTTCAGCGCGGACGAGCTGGTCGCGGCTGTCCGGGCGACCGGCGCATCGACGATCTTCATCCACGTCGACCTCGATGTGCTCGACCCGGGTGAGATCGAGGGCATCGGCTACCCGGAGCCGTTCGGGCTGAGCCTGCAGCAGCTGGTCGAGTCGATCAAGGCGCTGAAGGCCGGATTCACGCTCGGCGGCGCAGGCATCACGGAATTTGCCCCAGCGTCGGCCGAAAAGGCTGCGGACGACTTGCCGGCGATCCTCAGAATCATCGGGGCTCTCGCGTCGTCGTGACCTGATCGACCCGGTGGTATCGACCTAGGCTGAGGCCATGACAGAACCCCGCGTCACGGTCGACCGCGACGGACACATCCTCCTCATCGGCCTTAACCGGACAGACAAGCGCAACGCGGCAGACTGGCGGATGCTGCAGGAGCTTTCGCAGGCATACGGCGAACTCGAGCGACATCCGGAGCTTCGCGTCGGAGTGGTTTTCGCACACGGGGATCACTTCACGGGTGGACTTGACCTGGCTGACGTCGGCCCGCGTATCGGTGCAGCCGGGCTCGACATCATCGCGGAAGGCGGCATCGATCCGTGGCAGGTCAGCGGCCCCCTGCGCACCAAGCCGGTCGTCATCGCCGTGCAGGGGATCTGCCTCACCCTCGGAATCGAGCTGATGCTCGCGAGCGATATCGCGGTGGCGGCCGAATCGACGACCTTTGCGCAGATCGAAGTCGGGCGGGGAATCCTGCCGTTCGGCGGGGCGACGATCCGTTTCCCCCGCGCGGCTGGCTGGTCGAACGCGATGCGCTGGATCCTCACCGGCGACACCTTCGACGCTGCGGAAGCGCTCCGGATGGGACTCGTGCAGGAGGTTGTCGAGACGGGCCGCCAGCGCGAGCGAGCGGTCGAGATCGCGAGGCGGGTTGCCGCCCAGGCACCGCTGGCCGTGCAGGCAACTCTCGCGAACGCGATGCTCGCGGTGCGGGAAGGGGCCACCGCCGCAGAAGCGCGGCTGCAGCCTGAGCTGGTGCGACTGGCTCAGACCGAGGATGCCGCAATCGGAATGCAGGCGTTCCTGGCCCGTACGGACGCTCGATTCGTCGGACGCTGAGGAGCCCTCCCGACGATATTCGGCACCACAACCCGTCGCGGCAGCGCTCCGCGCGTTACTAGTCTGAAAACATGACTACAACCGAGTACGACGTGATCGTCATTGGAGCTGGGGCCGTCGGCGAGAACGTCGCCGATCGCGCGGTGCAGGGGGGACTGACGGCTCTCATCGTCGAAGCCGAGCTCGTCGGGGGCGACTGTTCGTACTGGGCGTGCATGCCATCGAAGACCCTGCTGCGCAGCGGGATCATCTACCGGGCTACCAAGAAGGTCGGCGGTGCTCGCGAAGCGATAACAGGCGAGCTGGATGCCCTCGCAACGCTCGCCAGACGCGACTCGATCGTGCACGACTGGGATGACCAGAGCCAGGTCGACTGGTTGAATGGCGCCGGCATTGACCTCGCTCGCGGCCACGGCGTCATCACGGGCGTGAAAGAGGTCACCGTGGGTGACACGGTTTACACGGCGCGCCACGCAGTGTGCGTCTCGACGGGGTCGTCCGCTCTCATGCCAGACGTACCGGGGCTCAAGGAATCGAGCCCGTGGACAAGCAGGGATGCGACGAGCTCGAAGACGATACCGGAGAGCCTCGCGATCATTGGCGGCGGCGTTGTCGCAGTCGAAATGGCAACGGCGTACTCGTCGTTCGGGACGAAGGTGACCGTCATCTCGCGCGGCGGACTGCTCGCCGGGCAGGAGGCGTTCGTGGGCGACACGGTCGAGAAGTCGCTGAAAGAGCTCGGCGCAACCGTACACCTCAGGGTCTCCCCCACGGGAGTGTCGAAGACGGACGGATCGTTCGTGATCGAGCTCGACAACGGCTCGAGCGTGAGCGCATCCGAGCTGCTCGTGGCAACGGGAAGGCTGCCGCGGAGCCTCGATCTCGGCCTCGAGAACATCGGGTTGAAGCCGGGCGACTGGCTGGACGTCGACGACACCATGAAGGTCAAGGGATTCGACTGGCTGTATGCGACCGGCGACATCAACCACCGCGTGCTCCTCACTCACCAGGGCAAGTACCAGGCGCGCGCCGCGGGAGACGTGATCGTGGCTCGGGCTCTCGGTAAGCCCGTCCACGACGGCAAGTGGGGCTCGCACGTCGCCACCGCAGACCACGAAGCAGTGCCCCAGGTGACATTCAGTGACCCGGAGGTCGCCTCAGTCGGACTCACGTCAGAGGCGGCGAAGAAGGCCGGATACGACATCCGCGTCGTCGACTACGACATGAGCTGGCTTGCCGGGACCGCGATCCAGGCGGATGACTACGAGGGTCGCGCGCGCATGGTCGTGGATGAGGAGCGCAAGGTCATTCTCGGCGTCACGTTCATCGGACAGGACGTGAGTGAGATGCTGCAGGCAGCCACCTTCGCGATCGTCGGGGAAATTCCGCTCGACCGGCTGTGGCACGGCGTACCCGCATACCCCACCATGAACGAGATCTGGCTGCGCCTCCTCGAAACCTACGGACGACCCGACCAGGCGGCAAGCGCCTAGCTGCGCACCAGGTTTTCGTAGACGGCCAGCAGGGAGGCGGCCGCCGTCGCCCAGGTGAATCCCTCCGCGTAGCCACGGGCGGATGCGCCGAGGCGCGCCAGTCGGGGAGCATCGCCGAGCAGGGAGACGACGACAGCCGCCCAGTCGAACGCGTCGCGGGTCGCGACGAGAACACCGGATTCGCCATCCGAGATCGAGTCGACGAGCCCGGTTCCCCGGTATCCGACCACGGGTGTTCCGCTGGCGGCCGATTCGAGCGCCACGAGTCCGAACGTCTCGGAGTGCGAGGTCATCATCGTCAGTTCGGCCGCGGCGAAGAGATCGGCAAGCGGCTCGCGGTCGAGCGCCCCGACGAATCGCACGTCCGAGGCGACTCCGAGTTCGGTAGCAACCGCTTCGAGGCGACGTCGGTAGGCGTCGTCGCTCGCCTCGCCCGCAATCACCAGAAGCGGCGCCCAGCCTCGACTCGCGTGCACCTGCGCGAGGATCCGGACGGCAAGCTCCTGATCCTTCAGCGGCTGGATCCGGCCGGCCATCACGAGAAGCGGGCGATCGGCCTCGAGACCGAGGATGTCGCGGACGGCGGCGGAATTTCGCGCGCGGCTCGGCGAGAACAGCTCGGTGTCAACACCCGGCGGGATGACCCACAGCCGGTCGGGTGCCGTGCGGAGATCATCGATCAGCGTGGTGACCTCGGCGCTCGATCCTGCGACGATGGCGTCCGCCTGGGTGACGAGAAATCCCTCACCGCGGAGCCTGCCCTCCGGCTCGGGGGTGTCGCCGTCACCCAGTTCGCGATTCTTCATCGCGGCCAGCGTGTGGAAGCTCTGCACGAACGGCAGGCCGAGTTCGATGGCGACAGGAAGGGTGGCCAGCCCGCTCAGCCAATAGTGCGCGTGGAGGAGGTCGTAGCGTGGTGCGCGCCTGCCGACCAGGGTCGCGACGGCCTCGCCGAACTCGTCGGCGACATCCACCAGCCTGCCCTTCGGGATGGGCGTGGGCGGCCCGGCGGCCAGGCTCCTGAGCGAGACGCCGTCCGCCAGCTCGCGGTCGACCGGCTCACGGTCGGCACGAGTGAGGAGGTCGACTTCGACTCCTCGTGCGGCGAGCGCTGAGGCCAGCGCGAGGATCGACACGTTCATGCCGCCGGCGTCCCCGCGGCCAGGGAGGTCTGCGGGCGAGGTATGCATTGACACCATGGCAATGCGTCGAAGGCCATCGGTCATACAGCCACTGTATTGTGCTGGGATCGAGGGGATGGTGCGAATCATGGCGCAACCAAAGACCATTGTCATTACGGGAGCGAGCTCTGGTATCGGGGCAATCGCCGCCAGGGAGCTGTCGAACGCTGGCTGGGAGGTCGCCGTCGTCGGCCGCAACCCCGAGCGCACGCGCGCCGTCGCCGCTTCGGTCGGTGGCACGCCCTTCCTGGCCGACTACGACCGGCTGGACGACGTGCGGGCGCTGGCTGCGGCGCTTCTCGAGCAGTATCCCGTCATCGACGTGCTCGCCAACAATGCCGGCGGCCTCGTCGGCAAGCGCGCGGATACCGTCGACGGCCACGAGCGCACGTTCCAGCACAACCACCTCGCGCCATTCCTGCTGACGAACCTGCTGCTGAATCGTCTCGCTGCGAGCAACGCCCGGGTGATCAGCACCTCGAGCGTCGCGAATCGATTCGGCAGGATCAACCTCGATGACCTCGATTCGAGAAAACGGCCATACCTCGGCGGATGGCGCGCGTACGGCACCTCGAAGGTCGAGACGATCCTGTTCATCCGCGAGCTCGCGCGTCGCACAGGACTCACCGCATACTCGTTCCACCCGGGATCGGTGCGAACCTCTTTCGGCACGGACACCGCCGGCGGCAGGTTCGCAATGCGACTCGCGTCGGTGACACAGATCAGCCCGGAGGCCGGCGCGGTGCCGCTCGTGCAGCTCGCGTCCTCCGAGAGCCTGGATCAGGCGAGCGGCACATACTTCGACCAGCTGAAGCCCAACGGCGCCACCACGGCCCAGGGTAGAAACGACGAACTCGCCGCCGGCCTGTGGGCCGCCTCCGAGCGAATTGTAGGAATCGCACCCACAACCTGATCTATCCTTGACCGACCAAACGCCGTTCGCGATCTCCGCCGTTCGGTGCGATCACAAGGGATTCCCATGGCTCGCCGCTCCATCGCAACGACCGCGCCCGTCGGCGCGCTTGCGATCGTCGCCGTGCTCGTTTCCTGCGTGCTGCTGGCCGGCTGCGCACAACACGGCGCTAAGGCATCGAGCCCGGCATCCTCGAGCCCGTCCGCGACGAAATCGCCGTCCACTCCAACGCCTCAGCCGACGCCGACGTTCGCGGCGAAGACGTACACCTGCGAGAGCATCCTTCCGCCTGCAACGCTGGCGGTATTCAAGCAGAAGCAGTCAGCCGGCTTCACGCTCCAGAAGGACTACGTGGAGCGCGTCCACAACTTCTCCCCCGATCTCGCCCAGTTCTCGGACTGGGGCGGAATCCTCTGCCAGTGGGCCTATCCCGACGCGCAGAACAGCGTCGACTATGGTTTCTCGCCAAT
>DASYEE010000016.1:0-22255 GCA_036499165.1 Galbitalea sp.
TCGCGTGACCGCCTCCGATGGCGCGCTCGAGCATCTCCTTTAGGTACTCGGAAGGACCGTCTTGGCCCATCGGCTGTTGACTTCGCGGAGGACGACGTGGCGTCACCAACCGATTCTCGCAGCCTTCATGCGGAGAGTTTCCTAGCGCCGACGTGAGCGAGTCCTTCGCGCCGGCATGAGCGAGCCCTTCGCGCCGCCGCGCCGGCTCCTTAGGGTTTTCCCCAGTTGTCGGTTTGGGGCGTCAGGTCGACGCTATCAAAGGTCGCCCAGATACAGGCGCAATGAATCGCCTCTGTCGGAGCTCGCGCCATTTCCCAGAGGGAGGGCCAAGTGAGTCTCACGCAGGCCGATCACGTGTTCCTCGGAGTGCACGAGGATGGGGTCAATGACTTCCTCGAAGCCCTATGCAGTGCGCGGCCGCGACTGTTGACCTATGCATCAGATCCGTTCGTCAGCAGCACGACGGTCGATGTCACCCACATGGCGGCAATCCCATTTCCGGGGGTCGCTGGCGGCCTTGGCTGGGCTGTCAGCTTCTCGCGACCCGAGATCGACTTCTTTCCCCAGACCAACGGCCTCCCACCGGAGCTGCCCGGAATCGCGCCTGGCGGCCTCAGCGTCAGCACGAAGGTGACCCTTATCGTCAACTGCGCGGAATGCCAGAAAGGCGACCGCGGCACGGATCGTGACCGAGACCCCAACAACAAGGATCAGCCGCCGGCGAGGGATGTTCCTCGTTGCAAGGCCGAGCCGACCGAAGTCACGCTGGGGGTCTTTGCCCTCGGGCGCCCGACTGCAACCTACTTCGGCCCGGGCACGGGCGAGATTGGCTTCAGGCTCGAAGCCGTCGAACTCGTTGACGTCCTCCCGGACGGCCTCGAATCGCTCCTCGAGTGCCTCATTCGCATGGTCCTTCAGTCGGTACTCGATACCGTCCGACTGCCGTTCCACGCCCTGTCGGCCGGGGCCTTCAGTCTCGCGCTCACCCGAGGGCCAGAGATCGGCGACGACCAACTAAAGGCCTGGGGCACGGTCTAGGCGAAAGGAAGGCTCACACGTGCCTGACATCATTGCCGCCATCGACGAGGTCGCCGCGACGACCTTGATCCACGACGCCGAGGCGACCCTCGGCACGCTCTCGCAGTCCGGCTCAGGGACGCTCGGTCCCTTCACGGCGAGTTGGGGCGCAAGTGCCTCACTGCAGCAGGGGGCGATCGATCTCATCGCGCCCAACGTGGTGCGCGTCACCGACTGTGAGCTGCATTACTCGGTCAACCTCTCCTTTGCCTTCGACCTGAGCAGCATCATCCCCGACTTCTGCCTACCGAGGCTTTGCATCCCGACGCCTTGGGGCGACGTTTGCACACCGCGCATCTGCATCAACTGGCCAACCATCACCATCCCGTTCAGCTACTCGGATATGGTCAAGTTCACGGCTGACTTCAGCCTTGATGTCCACATGGTCGGCACCGATTGGTTGGTGGACATCGTGATCGTCGGGGTGCCAGCCCTCAATCTGAGCGCGGCATCCGCGGCCATCCTCGCGGGCATCGGGCTCGCGGCAGGCGCGATCCTTGCGCCCATCCCCTTCATCGGCCCCCTGCTCGCCCTGGCCGTTGTCGGAATCACCTCGATTATCGCCGTCGCTGGCGTCACCGGATTCCTTGGGCCGATCCTCTCGTTGTTCGTGGCCGGCCTTCGCTTCAACGTCTACCGCCAGCCGCGCCACTTTGAGGTGCTTCCGTCGGGCGGGCCGGTCGATCCAGCCGTCTTCATCAACCTCGACGCCGTCGGCGCTCTCGTCGATGGCAGTGGCGGCGAGGACGAGCTCGTCCTGTCTGTCGACATCTCAGCCTAGAAGGGGACGAACGATGTTTGACAGTCGGCGCATGACGTATCTCAACGGCTTCGCCCAGCGCTTCTCCAAGCCAGGTTCGTATCGATACCGGATTGCCAGTTCAGGGACAAGCGCGCTTGAACGAGACGGGTCGTTCAGCATCGAGGTCAAAGACGGGAACGCCCGCGACAAAGGCACCCAGCACGACGTCCGGGTGCGCCTTGAAGGGCGGGAGCTCGTGGCAGATCCGCCCGACCTTTCGATCGACGTCGGCGATCTCGTGCTGTGGACTTCCGCCGATAGCTCGATTGCGGGTTATGCAATAGAAGGCGAGGGCAGGGGATTCACGTTCAGTAGCGCCAGACTCGCGAGCGAGACCGTCTACACCCATGCTTTTGGCTTGCCCGGCACGTATCGCTGGCTCGATGCCCATGGCGGCAAGGTCGGTGGGATAGTCGAGGTTGTCTCTCCGGAAGGCACGCGAGAGCGAGAGCAAGATGCTTGGTTGGCCGCGTTGGGCAGGCCAGCAGTGATAACGGTCAAGGGAGAACTAGCCGATCCGAAGCGGATCGAGATCCTGACGGGGCAAACGGTGGCCTGGGTGATCGAGCAGGCGAAGGGCATGACGGTGACCGAAGCAAGCCTGATTGCCACCGACTAAAGAAGGACCAATCGATCCTTAGGCAATCGGGTACATCACGATCTCGCAGTCCGTGGGTCTACCTGCCACAACGGCAGCGTCGGGCGAGTTGATCGGGCGCCTGCTCGAATTCACCGTCACGACCTTCGGGCTGATCGGCATCGCTGCATTGATCTTTGGCGCCTTTGCAGGGAAATACTTTGGGGTGAAGCGGCGGCCGAGCAGGACCGGCGGGCGTCAGGAATCAGCCGCCCCATTGCCGCTGCTCACCCAGGCGCATGTCTGAGGGTTCTCCCCAGTTGCGCGTGTAATGCCGCTTCGTGACCATCAGTCCAGTAAGAAGGCGGAGATCAGGTACGGAGGTTTCGCAAATGAGCTCATGGCGCGTCAACGCCGTCCAGACGGAAAAGTCGGCCGGTGGCCCACACGAGCACATCAGCAGCGTGCGCGTATCAAACTCAGGAAGCGCGACGGACGGGATCTGGTTGACGCGCTCCACGGTCGTGCACGACATTCGAACCGGGGGCGACGACTACTACACCTTGGGCGGTGGGAGTCGAGCGGCCGTCCGTGTCGTCACATGCCCGCTGTGCACGTTCGCGGACTACCTTCGCTCAGAACACGACCTCACCACGGCCGACAATCTCCTATCCCTTCCGCGATCGTAGATGGTCACGCTGTCTCGGATCGAGAAACTCGATCCAGCCAGTGTGTTCGTTGGACCGGCTTCCAGCATTTCGACCGAATGTCGCGGAGCTTGGCCTGTCGTGCGAACCAAGGGTTCTCCCTCATTGACCCCATCTGCATCGAAGACTAGGGTCCTGACAAGGCCGTAGGTCGGCACGTCAGGCTTGCGAGGCGGGGAGGTTCATATGAGGTCCCATCGATTGGCGGGTCACTTGATGATCGCTGCCGTGCTCGCAGTTGGGCCTGCGTTGGCGGCCACACGGCCATCGAGCGCGGCCGATCCCGGACCGTCGCTCGTTGGCAACGTGTCCGAGGTCTCCGATCCGGCGCTGTTCTACGCCAGCGCCCCAGCCGCGCCAACCGCGCCAGTGACCACGGACCTTGCCAACCCGCGTTTCTACGTGGCCGCCGGCATCCAGGACGCCAGCGGGGCTTGGCATTACCCCGTGACGTATCGCGGGACATTGGGCCAGCCCGCAGTCGTGCGTGAGCTGTCGGCTGATCCCGACAGTCACCGTGAGCTGCTGGTCACAGGTCTCGTAACGGCTGAAGCAGCCTCGTCAGCCATCCACCGCGACGCCCCGAACGCGCAGGCGCAGGGCTCAACTACCAACCTCGCACCTGCAAGCAATTCCTCCAACCTATCTGCCTTGTCGTCTGGCTCTGCGTCCCACTACGTGTACACGCGCTGGTACGACCCGATCAATCTCACCCTGACCTCGGCATATGACGAAGCCGATGTCTATTGGGACTCTCACTACAACATCACGTCGGCGTACTACTACTACTCGCTCTATTGGAACACCAACAACGCATGGCGCCTCACCTACAACCACCTGGCCTTCGGCCTCGTCCCGCCGGCGTATGGCTACTACACCGCTAGCTACGCGACCATGCAGACGTCGAGCTGGTTCCCCCTCCCGACTTGCGGCACCACGCGGACCTACTACTCGCCCAACGAGGTTTACACCTATGTCGGTGGCGGGGGCGACCTCAATATCGACACTTGGGCGACAAGCGGGTGTCTGGCCCTCCTCCACTGGGAGTACTACATCGGGTAATGCGCAGATGCTCCCCAATCATGCAGCGGCCTCGCCGGACCTGGTCCAGCAACAACGCTAGACCAGGTTCTGGGCGGGCGACACGCCGCACTCAGGCGTCGCCATGAGACGCAAGCTTCGGCTCACGATCTTGGCGGCTGCTTGGCTCGTGCAGGTTGCGGGGCTCGTTGTCATTGCCGCCAACCCGGGGGTTCCGTCGCTCGGGTATGCCGCTCTCTGGCTCGCGGTCGTAGCGATCGCGAGAGCCATTGCCCTTGCTCTTCCGTGGCTCGCAGTCGCCGTCGATCTCGCCTTAGTGCCGGTGTGCTTTCTCGGTCTCGAGATCGGCGGCCTCATCCTGATTCCCAGCCTCCTTTTGTTCGCGGTCGGCGACGCCTTGCCTGAAGGACACACTGAAGACCCGGCGGCTTGAGCCACGTCGCGTCGACTGTCCCTGTGCCGGCAGCAAAGTCGATCTGCCCTCGTGCATGGCGCGCGACCATGCTCGACAAGGGGTTGGGGCTTCTGCAGCTGGCGTACGGTCGAGTTTGTCGAGAACTAGCGATGGCGACAGATAGTTCGCCGCCGGCCTTGCCCGACCAGGTGGACGTCGTCCTGATGGCTCGATATTTTCGTCCACCTTGAGGTTGACTACCCGGACGGTGGTGTCAGCTTCAACCTCAACAACGCATCCGCGCGGCTGTTCTACGTCGCGGCTCCGCGTGACGAGGACGGCGACGACGACGGGATGGACGTCCTTGAGGTACAGCTCAAGCGAAGCCTCCCGCGCAAGTACGTCGACGTCATCAGTATGGTCGCGCAAGGTCAGGTTCCCCCGGGCAGCGACGAGACAAATCGATCGCTCATCAACCGAAGGAAGATGGCAAATTCTGACGGGCGCCTGCGGTTCCCGATGCCATTTTCGGCCCTGCCAGAGACCATCCGCGAACAATCGACGTCCCTTCGCGACGAAATCCAGGAGCAGGCCCAACGGCTGGCGCGCGCCCTCCGCTGGCGCCTCGGCTCAGCCGGGTCGCATCAGACGCTCGCTCGAGACGGAAGCCCCAAGTGGTCGTTAGACGGGCTCGGCTGGCACGACTTGCCAATCGGCGGGACGCCCCTCCGCTTCGGCGCCACCATTTTCCCGCGCGTTGATGAAGCCGTTGCAGCGCAAATCGAGAGCATTGCTGGCTCCGACCAAGGCGAGCCGGTCGCACACGCAATCCTGCGTGAAGCGCAAGACAACCTGGCGCGAAATCCGCGCAGCAGCCTCGTCTTGGCGGTGGTGGCGATCGAGGTCGGGATGAAGTCATTCATTTCTCGCGTCGCGCCAGCGGCGGCTTGGCTAGCGAACGAGGTGCCGACCCCTCCCGTAGTGAAGATGATGACCACTATTTGCCGGAGTTGGGGCCTCCCGCGACCCGTCGGCTTCGGCGACCACCCAAGTCAGCCGTTCACGTCGTCGAGGAGGCAATCGCGGCTCGGAATGTCGTCGCTCACCGCGGCGCAAGGCCCTGGGAGGGCGAACGGCAACGCGAACTGCTCAAATTGTGCGCGCCTATCTATGCGCGTTGGACTTTGCATCGGGGGCAGATTGGGCGTTGATGCTTTTGTCACCCGACGAACAAGCCACCTGGCTGATCTCCTCGGCTATCGGCCCAGACGCCCCCGGAACGCTCCGAGTCGATTCGTAGCGCGCGCGATCAGGTCCGCCGGGAGAGCGGACACCCATCCGGTCGGGGTATTTCCCCCGTGAAGGCGCGCGACGTCATTTACGACACGCACCGCGAGGCCCACAGCGTCGGAGGGCTCGAGCAGAACCGCGGAGCGGACGATCTTCGGGAGGTCCGTGCGGGTGCTTGGCCGCATGCTCAACTTCGGCGCCTCGAAAGCGAGCCGACGACCCTCGTAGTCGGTCAAGGTCACAGATGCTGCCCAGCCGTTCGCGGCGAGGCGATCATCGATCTCTGCCATGCGGAACGGGATCAACAGACTCGCGACGATATCTACCGCGAGGTCCGACGCGACGATCACGTATTCCGGCTGTGACTCCCAGCCAACCCGTTGATGGACGAAACGGACGAGCACAGCCCCATCGCGCTTGAGTTCGACGAATTCGCCGGCCGTGTCCCAACTCTCCTGGCGGCTAAGCCTCGTTGTATCCGGGTCCTGGACGATCCTCCACCCGCCGATGAGGAGCTCAGCCGCCGCACGCTTGATCGCGCGGTCAGAGTCGACGTCCAGCGGTACCTGCAGTCGGCCCGATGGCCGCATCGAAGCGATCACGGCGATGCGCCCGGCGGGGGTCTTGGGGTTTCCGACCATGTTGAGGGCACCGGCGGTCGCGTTGACGGCCGCATCGGCGTCGACCGCCGGAGCGAGCTCGCGCCTGATTAGCCTCTCTAGCTCGGCGCGGCTTGGAGGGACGGTCTGGTCGCCGACCCGAACGAGGACACTCTTGGTGCGGTGAAGAACGAGCCGTCGCGTCGACGGGCTCGTGATGACGACGGCGTAAGACGACCCGTCGGCACGCTTAACGACGTGCGTGTGTAATTCCGGCACTGGCTCGAGCAGGCTTCGCACTTGACCCACAACTGCACCTTGCGGGTCCTTCATCCGTACGCCTGGCCGATTGGCGGGCTTCTTGGTTGTCGGATCCTCCTCGATGCCAAGGATGATCGTCCCACCATCCGTATTCGCCATCGCGGCAACCGTTTCCGAGACGTCGCTCGGCAAGTCCCTCTTGTAGTCGAGGACCGCGCTTTCCGAGACCCCAAGGTCGAGGAATGCATCGAGCGCGGCTTCGTCCGCATCAAGGAGCTCGAGGAATGGCTCGTCGCTGGATCGATTGCCCGGCGTCCTCATTGATCGACGGGGGTTTTCGCCAAGCGCCACGCCTGCTTTGGGTAGAACCGGCGAAGATCGTTGAGAGACCTCCACGGGACCAGATTGTCGCGATGCAGCCGACCAACCACCACCCCTGGAGAAACCTTGAGACTTGCGGCGAAGGCCATGACGGCCGGCCTGCTGAAGTCTCGGGCCGCAACAAATGCAGTGAACTCGGCGCCAGGTAGAAGGATGTCGCGAGCCACCCGGTTCGCGACCTGCTCGTCGTTGCTGTCCTCCTCGCCATCGATCGCGTCCTCAACGACGTCGACCCGGCTCGGCGAAAGCAAATGCGCGCATTCGTGGAGGACGCTAAACCAGAACTGATCGTCGGCTAGGTATCGCATGCTCAGCTGGACGAGCGGGACTTCCCTACGAAGCCAGCGGGCCGCCCCGCTAACGGGGGCTCCCTCAAGTGCAGGGACCACGACGAAGAGGACGCCGGCGGCTGATAGGCGATCACGCAGCTCGTCCAGCGCAGCGACGAACAGCGCTTCATTCGAGAGCAGCGCGATGTGCGGCATCTCGCGTCGGAGACGGCGTCGGTCGAATGGGCCTGTCGTCCAATGTTCAGTTGCCATTTCGCCCAGGCGGAGCCAGGCGGTGACAGCGTGCCGTGTTTGCTTCGATGTACCCATCCGAAAGCGCGTGGCGTCGCTATCCCACCGACGCTCCCAGCCCTCAGGGCTCGCCACGCCGAAGAACGTCAGGAGAGCGCCGACATCGCCTTCGGCTTCAGGCTCCGCTGGCAGGGCGCCGAACGAGCGAAGCTGTTTGATTGGGAACAGTTTTGTCCAGGGTCCATACGAGCGAAGTTCCGCCTCCGCCTTGCGGCGCGCCAGTCCTTCGCGGTATCGAGCCTCCAGCCCTGACCACAGCGAGGCGGAGATGCCAAGCGTCCGTTCCAGCTGGATGGCCGTCTCTGCCGTAAGCGCCGCCTTCCCCGTGGCGATTTCGCTGATCGTCTTGAGCGGCCGGGCCATTCGCCGAGCCAGCTCGGCCTGAGTCATTCCTCGCTCAGCCAGAGCCTCCGCCAATACCTCACCGGGCGGAACGATCCAGTCGGGCTCGAAGGACTTGTCAATCATGGTAGTCAACGATTTCGAGGATGGTCACGGTCGCGGCCGAATCCTGGTCGTTGGCCGCTCGCCCTTCTGGGATGAAGACGAGTCGGAAGGTTCCCCACAAACTCATCCCGAACTGCCCGCGGCGGTTGCCCTTGAGGGGATGGGCTCGGCCAGGCGAATTTCGAAGATCCTGGATGGTCGTGGCTGCGCGCAGCGTCGCGAGCCTTCGTCTGAGGAGCGGCCAGCGATCGGCGCCGAAATGCGCCAAGCCGCTGGCATCGGCAGCGCACGTGCGCCCGAGTCGTTCATCTGCCCACCTAATGTCAATCGGGATATCCTTGACTCTATAACCCTAAGTGTTATCGTGGGCGCCGATGAATGAGCCGTCAAGCGGGCGCCCCGGGGCGCTGCGCTTCATCTCGCAGCCCGAGGCCTACATCCCGATTCTGCTCGACATGCAAGGGGAACTGGGCGCCCTTGCTTCGCTCGACGAAGCGAGCTGGAAGCATACCCTCCCCCATCTCCAGATCCGGCCCCGCGACCTGCGTCATGAACAGGGTGCGAATGTGTCGGCCGAGGCAGTCATCGACAAGATCTCGCACCAGCTCAGGTCCCACGCTCTCTACCTGGATCCGGCCGGTCTCCGTCGCCGATCTGCTGGCGAAGGGGCGGATCTCAGGTTCGTCGAAGAATTGCTCGAGAACGCGGATGGGCTGCTCAACTTTCGCCCTGTCTACCTGCTCGGACAGACGGAGCTTCGGGCTGCGGTGCTCGGCTCGGCCCGCCGGCATGGAGCGATGATCCGCGTCCACCTTGACCGGATGCAGGAACTCGACCTCGCCCCCAACGGCGCGGTGGAGCGCGAGCTCGAGCCGTTTCGACGAGAAGGCATCGAGCTCGAGGTGATCCTGGATCTCGGCTTTCTCGACCCGTCGTCGGCGGTCTCGGCCGCCTTCGTGACCAAGATCGTGCGCGAGTTCCACTCGTGTAAGTGGTTCTCGTCGATCACCCTCGCCGCCACGTCCGTGCCGGTGACCATCTCGAAGTATGTGACCGAGCTGACGATCCACGGCCTGCGGCGGCGGGAGTTGGACCTCTATAGGGCGCTCGCGGCCGCGATGCCCGACGTCCGCTTCGCGGACTACGGGGTACAAAACTGTCTGGCGCCGGATCCGGTCCACGCGTCGCACATGGTCGCCTCGGCTCGCCTGACCCTACGGGAATTCACCTTCTATTCCCGTGGCAAAGGCGCTCTCCTCGATCTACCGCGCGCGGAGAAGGTGCAGCAATACCGTGACATCGCCACACGACTCTTCGAGCACCCTTGGTTCGAGGGAAAGGAGCGCTGCTGCGTCGCCGACGGGATCATCGAGGACTGCGCTGGCGGCGCCATCGAAATCCTCAATCAGAACCGATGGCGGTATGTCGGGACGAGGCACCACATCCCGGTTGTCCTCGCCGATCTCGCGGCCATCCGTCGTGGTCGGACTGTTGTCGCGCGTCCTCCAAAGTCACGGCAACTCCCTCGAGGCGTAGAGGTCGAGGTCGGACCCTACCCGCGCTGAGGTCACGGGACTGCTCTATGCATTTCTGGTTCCGGCTATCTGATGTCGCCTTGCAGATGCGCAGAGCTCCCCGAGCGGAGGACGCCACAAAAGGGACCTCTGCGCTCGCACGCAACCTACAGGTCGGCGAGGTGCACCCCTCGGTGCCGGGCCTAAGCAACTCGATACCGAATCGGACGACCCGTAGCCATCTATAGGTTGGCTGCCGCCAGGACCGAGGCTCGTTTTTCAGGTAGTGGCGCATTTTGGGGAGCCGCTAACCCCGAAGGAATTGGAGGGGGACCCCGGACTCGTCAAGCCTCGCCGGGGGAACGAAGCCTCGCCCCCGGAGTCCGCTCCCTCCGGACGTTAGAACGGAGGGTGAGCCGCTTCGTTAGGGCATCGGGCGCCGCCCGGTGAGCGACATCCGCGAGGGTTCGTGGCGCGGCGACCGAATACCGCGACGTCGCCTCACTTCTCAAAGAAGCCGGGCCAATCCTTGGCGAGATATTTCGAGCGGGTCGACCTCGTTGTATCGAATTCGAAGCGGCCCACCTCCGTGTCGATCACGGTGGCGATCAGGAACAGGCGGAGCTTGAGCGTGCTATAGAGCCATTTGGCATCCGCTGGCCTGCCTGAGGCGAAATCCTCGATTTCAATGTCCAAGGCCGCGTTGGGATTCGCATCGACTTCGTCACCGCGCTCCCATGGGGCCACCGTGAAACTGGCGATCACTGTGCTGTCGCTGCCGTTGACGAAGACCTTCTCGGGACGGGGATCGAACGTCACGACAGAACCGGACTTGGCGCTGACGGCGATGTTCGCCTCGCTGATGTAGCCGCCAACGACGCGCAGCCCTCGGTGCCGGTCGAGCCTGGACAAATGGTTTAGCCAATAGATACCCCGGAGTTTCGGGTCCTCCCCTCCTGCATACGGCTGTACCTGTTCGACCCAGCGTTGGTGCCGGTCGGTTAGTGGCGCGATACGGAACGCATTCGTACGGAACTGCTCGGGGGTGTCGCAGATCGGGAATTGCAGGACGTTTGCGTTCGGCGGCGGGTCAGTCCACCCGTTGTCGATCACGGCCGTGGCGTAGATCGCGGCATCGAGTGCCGCCCGGAGGTTGTAGAAGACTTCGCCGATGAGGATCGGGATGTCGGAGGGCATCTCTCGCCCCAGCCAGACACGGAGCGTGCCGCGCCCTACTCCCTCCCGTTCCTGATCCATGTCCAGCCCGAGTTCGTACGCATCCTCGTCGCCGCCGAGGAAGGCGTTCCAAGCTTCGATGGCTTCGTCACGATGGCGTTCTGCCCGCGCGAGGCGGTCCCAACACCCCTTGAACGGGTCGTCGCGGTCCATCGCCGGATTATTGCGGCACCGCTAAGGCATCGTCGCGCGCTCAGTCGAGCAGCGCCGGGAGCTCGTCGGATGACCAGCCGCGATCCGCCTTGCCCGCCGACATCGCGGGCGTTGTGAGCCGGCCGAGCGACAACGGCGCCGTTGCCAGAGCGAACACGCCTTCGACTCGTAAGTTCGCGTTGATGCCCACCCATTCGGCTGCTTGCGTCCCCGACTTCGAATAGGGACAATCCGCCCTCGCCGCGCCGAGGCTGCTCGGAAATTCCTGGTCCTTGGGAGGGCATGTGGTGGACTCGGCGCCGAGCCTTATCGTCGGCGTCTCGACACGTGCGCTGTTCGATCTCGAATTCGAGAATGAGATCTTCGAGACCGAGGGCTTGGGCCTTGCCGCATTCCGTGCCTACCAGCGCGAGCACGAGGACAAGCCGATCGCCCCCGGGACAGCGTTCGCCCTTGTCCGCGACCTCCTGGCACTCAATGCGCGATCAACGACAGGCCCAGTCGTCGAGGTCGTCCTCCTTTCGAAGAATGATCCGGACTCGGCCATGCGAGTCTTTCGGACGATCGCGGAGCTCGAACTTCCGATCACCAGGGGCGCCTTTCGCGGAGGCCGCGATCCTTGGCCATTCGTCGAGACCTACGGCTGCCATCTACTGCTATCCGCGGATCCAGCTGACGTGGTCGGGGCATTGAATCGCGGAACTCCGGCTGCCTTGGTGTCGCATCCACCCGGCGAGCCGCTGGCCGGGGACACGGAGGTCCGGATCGCCTTTGATGCGGACCAGGTCCTGTTCGACGGCGCGTCTGATCGGATTTGGCGGGAGGATGGTCCCGATGCGTTCTTTCGGCATGAACTCGAGAATGCCAACGTGCCGCTGAACGCTGGGCCTTTTGAGCCATTCCTGCGCGCCCTAGCGGCCACGCAGAAGAGATTCCCTGAAGACGGATCCCCCATTCGAACGGCCGTCGTCACCGCCCGGACAGCGCCAGCACACATGCGTGTGATCAATACCTTCTGGCACTGGGACGTCAAGATCGATGAACTCGTCCTGCTCGGGCCGACGCCGAAGGTCGAGGCGCTCAAACACCTCCGCCCGCACCTGTTCCTCGACGACCGTAGCGATCACGTCGAAGGCGCGGCTGGAATGATCGCGTCGGCCCAAGTGCTCTCAACCGCCGTCACGGAATCGGAGCAAGTCGAGATGTTCGAGATCGTGCCTGCGCCGGGCGGCCGAGTGGCCAAACGACAAAGCCGAACCAGCAAGAAGCCGGCCAGAACGACCGCCTCGACACTGCTCTCGACGTTCACCCCTCATGCGCCTGCGCCCGCGGGAGTCGCTCAGGCAGAACCGGAGCGGCTAGACCGCGCGGCCGGGGTCGATGACTTGGAGGTAGGTTCCGAGGGGGACGCTTCCCGGACGCGCTCCGCGCAGTAGTAGCAGCCGGGCCACGGACGCTCGTGTAGCCCGTGGGCGCCGCGCTCAAGCTCGTCCCGAGTTGCGTTTTGCCAAGGCGATCGTTTGGACACGTGCAGGCCTCCAGGACTCCCGCAACTCCATCGTTGCACTGGGAGATATCGTGGCCCTGTCCAAGAAGTGTCAAGTTGCTCGGGATACAGCGCTTTGCGCAAACCTCGGGAGATAACATTCTGGGTTTTGCCGAGTAAAGGCGCAGATCTCATCGAGGTTTGCGCGAGCCGATACAGCGCTGTGCGGTTGTCGCGTCACGTTCGGTCAACCCATTCGGTCATGGACATCGGGGCACCCGCTCGTCGCTAGGTCTAGGGCTATTTCAGCCCGAAGTAGTGGAGGACGGCGGCGCTGATCGCGCCCTCAACGATCCGGCCGGCCGATGCCGCCGCCTTGAAGGGCAGGTTGCCCAACCAGGTCCTAACGCGCGAACCGGGCCGGTGGCCATCAGCCTCGATGGCATCCTCGAGCTCACGCCGATCTGATGCCTCAACACCGCCAGACTCAAGGAAACGCATCAGGCTGGCGAGGTCGCCCTGGACGACCTGGACCTGGGCGCCCGGGCCGACGGCGACATTGCCACCCCAAATCGCCGTTTGGAAGATCGTGTTGGTTCGGGCGACTGGTAGCGCAGGCTCAGGGCCTGCAACGTCGCCGGCCTTTGGGTTCTCGGCCTCGATCTCAAGGGCAAACTCGAGAGCCTTACTGCGGACCTGGTCGAGAATGCCCGAGAGGATCGTCGGCGACATCACCACGGAGAGCTCGATGGTGTTGTAGCCCTGCCAGACTGGCGTGATGGCCGCCAGTTCGGCGGGAAGGCGACGGCCCACGTAGCCCTCGCCCGCGCGCGTCGCCTCTTCGACCATGCTCACTAGCTCCGCGACGCCGTCGAAAAAACGAAGTGCATGGACCTCAGCGCGAACCTCTGCCGGGATGTTGCTGGCCGGGACGCTGACGTTCTTCCAGAGGCCTTGGACGCCAACGATGTTGGCCTTGAGCTCGCCCTGAAACGGACCACGGTAGCTCGGGAGTTCGGTGCTGTCCGGGTACCCGTTCAGCTCATGCCCCACCCAAGCCTTGAACGGTTCGTGCCGAAGGCGGACAGCCAGAATCTGACAACGACGTAGGAGGTCGGAGACCGACGTCTTCGGGTCCAGAGCGGCGTTCTGAATGTCCGTCAGCAGAGACATGTCGGTAAGCCTATCGAGAGGAGGCGCGGCCGGAGTGCGGTTGTGCACGAGTCGGAGCGGGCATCTTGGCGCGTCAGTCGGGCGCGTTCGCGATTGTTGCGGCTGCTCGAGTCTACGCAAGAAGACGTACAGCGCCGACCGCAAGGCGAATTGCGCAGACCTTAGAACGTCGGTTCTGTTTGTGTTTGAATCCGGCGCCTATGCCTCGCGACCTTGCGCTAGTTGCTTCGCGGCAAGGGCGGCCTTGACCGCCTCGTCCGCGCCGAGCTCGGCCGCTCGCGCCACGACGACCGGCTCGATGAGCTCCTGGTAGCCCTTGTAGCCGTGGACGAACGCAGCGGCCTCCAGGACGCGGGCCACGTCTTGCGAGATCCGGATGTTCAGCTGAGGCAGATCCCGTACCCGAGGTGCGCCCCGAGATCGCGGTCGCTTGCCCTCATCTGCCATCGTGCTAGACTCTACACCCTAGACTCTAGCACCAACAGGACCGCCGCCATGCCGGATTTGGCGACAACCACCTCGAGCCCGACGCAACGCACCTTGGAGCACGTCCTCGCGCGCGAGGCTGAGCGGCTTCGGACCGCGCGCGCGCTTCCGCTCGACCTCGAGCCTGTCCTCGCCGATCTCGGCATCGGCTTGCGAACCGAGATGCCGACCTCGTCCCGCCGTGGCCACGGGTGGCTACAACGCGTCGGGCCAACTTGGCAGATCGTTGTCGACGCGAGCACGAGTTCAGCCCGGCAGCGCTACACGATCGCCCATGAGCTGGGCCACTACGTCGTCGAGGCGTGGACCGGCTATCGGCCGAGCACGAAGCGCGAGTACTGGATGCTGGAGACCGCCTGCCAGCGCTTCGCAGCGGACCTCCTGGCGCCCCGCCAGGAGGTCATGTCAGCGCTCGGTCCTGGGACGCCGTCGGCCGCGGCTCTCATCGAGGCAGCCGATCGACTCATCGCAACGACGGGTCTGTCGCTGGAGGCGGCGGCCCGAAGAGTCGTTGATACGGCAAGCTACCCCGCCGCAGCCCTCGCCCTGAGACTGCCGGCGGACGGCTCACCATCGCAACGGTTGGCTCAGATCCTCTGGGCCTGCTCAAACCAGCCATGGATTGCGGGTCCGCGAGGACAGCTCATCCGGAAGGACAATCCATTGCGAGCGGCGGCCCGCTTGGCGTCCTCCCTGGACCTTGGCGAATCGCTCGCACTCGACCTGCCCGGCGCGACTTCGACCTTTGTAGCTCGACGCCAGAGCGGGCTCGTGGTCCTCGGCACGCTGCTCGAAGGGCGTACCAACTAGGCCTTCGCGCCCGATCGCCGCCCTGGTTCGGTGTAGTCGAGGAGGCTCAGAGCGCCACCCGGGTAGCGCAAGTGCGGTTCCTGGCGAGCGGCCGCGAGCTCCGCGATGCGCGTTTCCGGCAGGAGGCGCCGGCGATAGAGGGGGGTACCGGGCGTGTGCGTGAGCTCGCGCGCCAAGCCGACCATGTCGTCTTGGAGGGATCCACCAGTGGGTTCGAGCCGCAGGATGCAGCGATCAATCGCGTTTCCGAGTGGCTCGAGCAAACGACGATCGGCCAGCTTGCGGGAAGCCGTTCGTTCGATCGCAAAGGCGACGCGCCACAGACGACGAAAGCGCGCCTGTTGGGCGGCCAGGTGGCCGCCCGTGATTCCGTGATCCGGCTCGGCCGCCTCGAACTTGGCAAGCGACAGAACGTCGCCGTTGATGAGGACCTGCACCTCGGCGATCTTCGAGTTCATGTCGCGCGGGGGGCAGTACATGACGAAACTGCCGGCATCCATCCCGAAGTCGCGCTCGATCAGTCGGACCGCGTTGAGCCGATTGATTGCGCCTTGTCGCGCGCGCTCCCGCACGTCAACCACATCTGACGGCCCGGTGTAGAGGTCTTGCAGCGCCTTCGCCGACTGCGGGAACTCGTACTCGAACTTAGCCGTGAACTGGCGGTGCAGGTGGCGCCAGCGTAAGGCTCGAGTCAGGCGTGGCACGGCGATGAGGGCGCGGCGGTCACTCTCTGACAGACCGCCCTGCTTCGCGCCTGCTTCGGCGAAGGCCTCGAGAGCCGATAGCATTTCCGCGTCGGTCGACTCCAAAAGCTTTGTCTCGAGCTCCGACAGGAACTCGGACTCCCGCTTCCGATAGAGGTCGGTCAATTCGGCGATGGCACGCTCGAGCATGGCCGCCGCACAGACCTTGGTCTTGTGGAAGAGGGCGATCTCGGCCAGCTGGTAGCGGCTCTCGAGCAGATCGAGGATCGCGGTCACGGCGTCGGTGCGGATCCGGTTGCCCGAGCGCAGGTTGATGACAAGCCGCGCGTCCTGCCGGTCCTCCAGGGCCTTCGTCCTAATTTCGAGGTACTCGAGGAGGCGGGTATCGAAGGATCGCTCCTTGCCGATGTGGTGCCAGTCGCGATGGAGGTAGTCGAGCAGATCGGCACAGATGGTGTTGCCGATGAGGTCCCGGCAGACTCCGAGGCGGAAGCGATCCTGGTTCTTGATCGGCCGCGGCTCTTTGCTGATGAGCAGCTCGACGATCTCTGTGGCGGTCAGGGTCCGCCGCCCGTTCTCGTAAACGAGCCCCGCGGCTTCGGCGTCGGCTTTGAATTGACGGTTGATCACCTGGCGGAGGGACTGCGGGACTTTGACGCCGTTCCACTCCTTTCGTCCGAGCACGAGCTTGAGACGAGGGGGTCGATCATGGGAGTCCAAGCGCCCGAGTTCGTCCTCGATCGTGTGGCCGGCCGGCAGATGGCCGATGTCGTGCAGCAACGCGCCCAGCCGAACGAAGCGGCGCTCCGTGTAGTCGAGCTCGCGGCCAAGCCGCCATTTGCCTGCGAGCTCAGCCGGCGTTGGCTCGGTCCGCGAGGTCCGCTTCAGCGCCTGGATCATCATCTCGACGACCGCTCGCGTGCCCAGTGCGTGCTCGAATCGAGTGTGGGTCGCGCCCCGGTACACGAGACAGGTTTGACCGAGCTGGTAGATGCCGCCGAGGTGCTGGAACGCGGGATGGTTCACGATCGGCAGCTCGTCCTCGGCGAGGCGGACGAGGCCGTGGATCGGGATGAAAAACTCCTGCAGATGCAAGGTATCCGGCGCGCGTCGTCGATCGCCCTCCTTGGGCGACCACGTCGTGGTTATCCCGCTCTCGGCCGTCGCCTCGGCCGCGGTATCGATGGACTCTGGAGACGAAGCCAGATCTGGCTTGGTCATCTGGGGGCGGGCGGGCACTCGCATCCTCGGCGCTCAGACGCCCGTTGATGCGCTCGGACTCGACGCCGAGTGCGCGGCGGGCAGGGGCAGCGTTGGTACACCGTTTGGCGAAGGGAGTCAATGCTCAGAGGTGCGCGGTGGCACCGGGAGCGCAGGCGACTTCGGTCAATCCGCGCGAGCTATCCGAGAAGTACGGCCGAACCTACGCCTCCGGTGGAGACTCGCGCCGGCACTTTGCCCAACCGAGGAGTTGAACGAGGCGCGCCCACATGGGCCGCGGATCGGCGGCCCGGAAGAAGCGCGCTTCACCCTCCCGCAGCTGGAGGACCTCGATGCCCCGCGAGTGACTTCGCAACTCTCGTAATCTAGCCGCTCGCTCCGACCTCGGGCGGCGCTTGTTGTAGATAAGGATGGCCGCGAGGAGAGGCCTCGTCGAAAGGCTGGCCGCGAGGAGGGATCCGTGCGGCGGCAACGCGCACCTCGAGCGTGAGTTCGGGGAAATCCTGGCCACGAGAGGGACGCCCGGTGGCTTCAGATGCGAGCCTCGGAAGGCTCGGACGGAGGATACAGCCCGCCGCAGCGGCTGAAGGCGCACGCGAGTGGCCAGAATTGCTGGAATCAGCGGCCACAGCTATCTGGAAGCGACACTCCCGCAGCCCACGCCGGCCCCGATTACGGGATCTCCCTCGTTGCGGCGACCCCGGAATCGGCGTCCACTGGCCTCTGTGCGTGTGAGATCGGCCTTCATCCTGGCGCTCGTTCTCGCGGGTTGCGCACCCGCCGACTCGGTGCACCTGCTGACCGGTGACGATCAGATGACCCGCAACGGGGCGGGTTGCTACACGAACTTTGCGGCAGGGCTGCTGACCGCTGATCCCGTGAACGGGACCCGCATCGCCGACGAATCGACCGGCGGTCCAGGGGCGCCCGTCGTCGCAGTCATGTGGCCGCCAGGGTTTACGGCACGGCGCTCGGGCGGGGAAGTGGAGGTCCTCGACCGAAGTGGCGGAGTGATCGTGACGACCGGCAATCGCTACCAGATCGAGGGTGGTTACATCGGCGATATCGACCGCGTGTTCCTCGCCTGTGGGTACGTCCTCCCGAAGTAGCCATCCCCCCGGGGAACCATCGAGCGCCACGCGTCGTCTCGGTGGCCTCGCACCCTCGCAGCTCGGAGACCCCGTGTCTGATCGACCATTCCCGTCGACCGTGCGCCCCGCGGCGCTCCTCCTCGTCGCTGGCCTCGTTGCGGCATGCAGCACCGGCCCCGGACCGTCGCCCACGAGCATCCCGTCTAGAGAGGCACCGCCGACGGGCCAACCGAGCCAGGCAGTGGCCAATCTGCTCCTTCGGGTCACCAGCGAGGGCGGCTTCATCAATCCATCGGCGAATCTCGCCTCCGTGCCGATGGTCTCGGTCTACGCCGATGGCCGAATCCTCACGCCCGGGCCGGTCGACGCCGTGTATCCAGGCCCACTCCTGCCGCCGGTCTCGATCAAGGACGTGGGCCCGGCAGGCGCCCAGGCGATCGTGGCGGCGATCCGCGCGGCCGGGCTCGACAAGCAGGGTGCGGGCGGCGGCATCGGCAATCCGGATGCGGCGACGACGGTCTTCGCGGTCACCCTCGACGGCCCAACGTACTTCTCGCGCTTCCACCTCGGCGGCGGGCCGGGCGGACCCGGCGTTCCCGGCGCCGCGTCGCCGGATCCCAGCGTCGCGGCTGCCGGCGACCTCCTGAATCGCCTGACCGACCCCACGGAGAGCTGGGGGGCCACGAACCCGCCAACGTCGGTCCTCGCGCCTGCGGCGTACTTGATCTTCGTGGCCCCAGGCGCACCGGTCGGTGACCTGCCGACGAGTCAGCCTGCCGTTGCCTGGCCCCTCGCGACGCCACTCGACCAGTTCGGAGCGCCGGCCGTCCCTGATCGTGGGGTCACGGGCCTGCGCCAGGGCGTCGTGTTCGGCGCGGAGGTGGCCACGCTCGGGCCCGTGCTCGTCGCGGCGAACGCCCTGACGGCTTTCTCGTCCGGTGGCAACCTGTACACGCTCTACGTTCGGCCATTGCTTCCCGACGAGGTTCCCGCCCCCGGGTGACCAGAACCAGTCTCCAGACGCTCGCGCTCGTACCGGTCAGGTTCTTCTTCGGGGCGACCTTCCTGTGGGCCGGGCTCGACAAGCTGATCGATCCCACGTTCCTCGACGCAGCCGCGTCGACGTCGCTGCACGCCCAGCTCGAGACGTTCTCGCGCTTCTCGCCGCTGGGCGGGCTGATCCAGGCGGCGCTGCCGTTCGCGTCGATCATCGGGCTCGTCATCGCAATCGCAGAGATCGGCATCGGGATCGGGGCCCTGACCGGGCTCGCGTTCCGGGTCGCCGCCGTCGGCGGGATGCTCCTGTCGCTCCTGTTCTGGCTCACGGCCTCGTGGGCGACGCATCCGTACTACTACGGCGCCGATCTGCCATACATGTTCGGTTGGCTCGCGCTGGCGATTGCCGGCCACGCCGGCTACCTCGTGCCGGCACGGGTCATGGGCACGCACCAACCTCGCCCTCCACGGGGGACCGCGGAGCGGACGCCGGAGACTCCCCAATCCCCTGAGCGACGGGCCTTCCTGCAGACGGCAACGCTGGCGGCGCTCGCGACGATCGTCGCCTCGTTCACGATCCCGTTCCGAGGCGCCGGACTCTTCGCGAACCTCGGCGGGATCGGCGGCGACGGCGGACCTGGGGCGTCGCCCACACCGCTCCCGACGCCCGGCTCGATCGTGCCGGCAGGCGCGATCGCCGTCGCGACGGTGGCCGCGGTGGCGAGCGCTGGTTCGGCCGTCTTCACCGTCCCGTTCGACGCTCCGTCCCCACTCCCGGCGGGCGACCCAGGCGTGATCGTCCAGCTGGCGGACGGCACCTTCGTGGCGTTCGACGCGGTATGCACCCACGCCGGCTGCACGGTGGAGTGGGACCAGGCGGACCGGGTGCTGTTCTGCCCGTGCCACGAGGCAGCCTTCGATCCCGAGCACGCAGCGGCGGTGCTCCAGGGTCCGGCGCCGGCGCCCCTCACGTCGCTGCCGCTCGTCATCGACCCGGCCACCGGCACGATCCTGCTGGTCCCGCAGCCCGCCTAGATGCGCGGCGTCACTCGGCCGGGAGTCACTCGGCCCTGGCGGACCAGCGTGCATACCGTGGCGGCCACTCATCTGCGGCTCGCTCGCCCAGGATCGCCGAGGTGATCCGCAGCTCGAAGAGCCAGTACGAGTCGTCGACCTCGAACTTCCAGCCGGCGCCGACACGGTCTCGGAGCGGGCCGGCCGGGACGAGCCGGGCACGGCCGCGGACGGAGAACTCCCGTGGAGCCTGCGGATCCTGGTAGCCATGGAGGGCGAATCGGCCGTCCTCCACGAGGTCGCGGCGCTTCGCCGAGTCGAGCAGGAACACGAACAAGCCGCCCTCGACCACCGCGACGGTCACCGGGTGGATGCGCGGCAGGGCATCGCCGCGGACCGTGGCCAGGAGCGCGCCCGCCTCGCCATTGGCCTCGAGGAGCGCACGGCCGGACAGGGCGATGGACGGGGCGCCGATCTCGAGGTCGGCCCAGGTTGCGAGGTCGTCGGTCGAGGTCGTCATCGCTGGATTCTCGCGCAGAACCGCTCGACGGACCTCACGGTCGAGTCCCTTCCGAGGGTCCGGTGCCAGCTGTGACGGCCGTCGGTGGCTCGATGTCGAGCCAGCCCTCGTGTGCGGCGCGCAGGGACAGCTCCACGCGGCCCCCGGTGATGCCGAACCGATCGTAAATCTCCGTGAGGCGGCTCTCGACCGTCTTCGGGGACATCGTGAGCTGGCTGCCGATCTCCTTGTTCGACAGGCCGTCCATCGCGAGCCGCACGATCTGGCGCTCCCGCGGCGTCAGCAGCACGAAGCCCTTCTGGAGCTGGTCCTGCGTGAACACCGACCGGCCCGCGTCGACCGCTCGAATCGCCTCGACGAGCGCCGGGAGCGGGACGGTCTTGAGCAGGAACCCAGCCGCCCCGAAGCGCGCTGACGCGGCGACGTATTGCGAGGTTTTGAACGACGAGATGACGAGTACCCCGGGACGCGTTCGCGGGCCGCGCTCGGCAAGGGCCTGGATGCCGTTCCCGTCGTCGAGCCGAACGTCGAGGAGCACGACATCGAGATCGTCGCGAACGAGGAGCTCTCGGGCCTCCGCGATCGATCCGCCGTGGGCCACGACAGCCAGGTCATCGATGGTGCGCAATGCGGCGTCCAGCCCGTCGGTCACCATCGGGTGGTCGTCGACGATCGCGATCCGGATCGTCATGCCTGCCACACCACGCGAACGGTCGTGCCGCGGGCGGAGCCGTCGATCGAGAGTTCCGCATCGATCGCCTCCGCGCGCCGGCGCATCGAGGCCAGCCCGAGTCGCTTGCGCCTGGAGGCCCCACGTGCTGCTTCGGTCGCCAACCCGGCGCCGTCGTCGGTCACGACGAGCTCGACGCGATCGGGTGCGACCGCGGCGTGGACCTTGACCTCCGACCCGCCCGAGTGGCGCACGGCGTTGCCGACAGCCTCCGACGCGATCCGGAACATCGCCAGCTCGACGTCCGTCGGCGGCCGGCGTTCGGTGCCGAAGCCGGTGTCGTCGACGAGCTCAGTCGTGACCGGCAGCGCCGACGTCGTCGTCTCTTCGGCGAGGTAGTCCAGTGCCGCAGGCAGCCCGAGGTCATCCAGCACGGGCGGCCGCAGCTCCGTCGCCACGTTCCTGAGGTGCCCCGCGAGCGCCCGCAGGTCCTCGCTCTCAGCCTCGGCGCCGGGCAGGATCTCGAGCCGCCGGATCACCGCGGCGAGCTCCTGGAGCGGCACGTCGTGCAGATCCCGAGCGAGCCGAGCCCGCTCCGCCTCAGACGCCTCCGCTGCCGCCTGCTCGCGCACGTCACCGAGGAGCAGATGCTCGATCGACGGCGTGAGGCGCTGACGGGTGCCCGGGATCGCCGCGAGGATCACGAGGATCAGCAGTGGGAAGGCAAATATCGGCACATTCAGAGCGGTTCCAAGCACTACCCCAACAACGACGAGGCCCGAAACGATGACGACATCGAAGAGGCGCGGTCGTACAACTCCGACGGGTTGCGTCGTCATCGCTGGTAGGAATCCGCGTTCGACGACAAAGACGATCGTGCCCCAAAAGGCGATGGCAGCGCGAATTGCGTCGATCTGGGGGTAGCCCTCCGCGCCCGTAAGTCGCGCGTACGCCCAAACTCCGGCAAGCGCAACAGCTGCCCCTGTCGCAGCCCATCTGAGCCATTTCCATGCCTTGATTCGGG
>DASYEE010000017.1:0-10487 GCA_036499165.1 Galbitalea sp.
GAGGCCACCGCCTCGTCTGACAGTCTTCGAGCGGCGGCCACCGTCGCGGGAGTCCACCATTCCACGCTGCAGGCGCACGTCATCGAGTGGAATGCTGCTCTCGGGTTCGACCTCAGGTCGCCGGCAGGGCGGGTGCGACTCGCACTCGCACTGCGGCTCTATCGCCTGGCGACCTTCGAGCTGCCTTCCTGATCAGGCTGGTTGGGAGACCGGGAGTTCCGTGCCCGACCGCGGCACTCCTTCTGCCTCGAGTTCTGCCGCGTGCGTCGCCGCCCCAGAGTCGCGGAAGTGTCCGAGCGTGCCAAGCACCACCCCCAGCACCGCCCACCCGGCGAGCACCAGCCACGGGAAGGTCATGTCTGCCTTCGGAAAGTACGACAGTTCACGCAGCAGGGTCGCGCCGGCTCCGGGTGGGAACCACTGGCCGATTGCGCCCCATGGCGACGCGAGGAACTCGAGCGGAAGCGCGGCTGCCGAGATCGGGTTTGCACCGAGCAGAAAGAGGATCGGCCCAATCGCGACGCCAATCCTGCCCACGAGAGCAGCCGCACCCAGCATGACGCCGCCGATACCGAGCAGAACGAGGGCGATCGCTCCGGCATTGACGAAATAATCGCCCGCCAGCCCGCCGAACCAGCCCTGCAGCACACCCGTGATGGCCGCTGAACCCGCTACGGCGTAAATGCCCAGCGCGGCGTACCGCCGCCACACGCCGACGACCGTCAGGGCGATGATCACGCCACCGAGGATGCCGCCGAGAATCAGGGGGAACGAAGATGCACCGATCGTCGATCCGCGCGGATCAGTCGCGAGCAGCGGGGCGACATCCGTCGTCCTCACCGTGCCGATCGCGCTTGCAGGCACGTGCTGCGCAACTGCCGCCGCCAGCCGCTGCGCTTGCAGCCTTGGCGCGAGGCCTGCCAGCAATTGCGCGACCGCGGGGTTCGCCGCAGAAGCCGTGAGTACCTCGGGCGAGGATCCGAGAACGATCGCACCGTAGTCCTTGCGCTGCCCGATGCGGGTCAGCGCCTGCGAACGATTCGCGACGGTCGTGAACGCGAACGTGTCCGGTGACGCCTTTCCCAGGGCCGCCTCGACCGCGTTGGTCTGCGCGGCCGGTCCGGCAATGGCAATCGGCAGATTCTTCGGACTCGCGGTGAACGACGGCCACAGGAATGCGATGACGACCACCGTGATGATCGCGGCAAGTGCCGCACCGATTCGCGCGGTATGCCGCCACGGTGTGTGGGGCGTCTGGCGGGTTTGCGTCGTAGTGGTCACGGAATTGCCTTCCTAAAACGAATGTTCGTTCTTTATAATACATCGACACCCAACACATGGGGAACGTTCATTCTGTTTAAGCTGGAAGCATGCCCAAGGTCACCGACGAACATCGCCTCGCTAAGCACGACGAGATACTCGACGCCGCACTGCGCGCCTTCGGTCGCAAGGGGTTCCAGGCGACATCCATGGCCGAGATCATCGCGGAGTCCGGTATGTCTGCTGGCGCCATCTATGGCCACTTCGACTCGAAGGCCGAGATCGTGCGCAGCGCCGCGACATCGATCGTGGCGGCCAGAATGAGCGACCTCGACCAGCTCAGCCGGCTCGACCCGATGCCGGAACCGAGCGAAATGGTCGGCACGATCATCCGTGGCCTCGTCGTGCAGGGCGCGTGGCCGGCTCTCCTGCTGCAGGTGTGGGGCGAAGCCGTGACAGACCCGTCGATGCGCGAGGTCGCGAACGAGTTCTTCTCCCGCGTGCGTGCTGCGTTCGCCGACTACATCACCCGCTGGCAGCAGCAGGAGCGTGGCCTCCCGGAAGCGGAGGCGCGCCGCGTGGCCGACGAGCAGGCGCCGTTGTTCCTCAGCGTCGTACACGGCTTCGTCGTGCAGGACAGCCTCTTCGTGCCGTTCGACCGCGCCAGCTACCTTGCGAAGACGCTCCCGTACCTGCCGAAGTAGCTAGCCCCTCTTCGCGAGCGCCGTCTCCAGGGACAGGATCTTGTCGAGCAGGGCAGAAAGAGCCTGGTCTTGTGCTGCCAGGTGCTCCTGGATCTCCTTCGACTCCATCAGGATCGCGGTCGCATCCTTGTAAGTCGCGTCGGAGCGGGCATCCGACGCCGTCGCCTGGATGTTCTGACCGACGATGATCACGGGCAGGAGCACCAGCTGCAGGAAGGTCTGAGCAATCCAGGCCACGATCACGATGGCCGAGTGGCTGGCGATCGCGGCGGGAAGGCTCACAAGCGAGAGGGCGAAGAACGCATAAGCCGCCCACATCGTGCCGACCGTCGTCGTGATGCCAAGACCGAGTTTGCCGTTGAACTTCCTGAAGCCCCTCGCTTCGTTCGCCTTCTTGCGAGCGACCATTCGCGTCTTGATTGGGCCCTCGGTCACTCGCTCGGCGATGCGCGGATGCGGGTGATAGGTGAAGGTCACGGCCATGGGGTTCTCCTCATCGATCGGATGTCTTTGGTTCAGTATCCGACACCGACCGACGCGGTGACCCACCCGGGGCGTGTTGCTAAGCGGGCTCTCTCAAGCCATTCGGTCTTTCCCGTGAACAGGCTGGCGATCCAGTTGTGCCACCCGACCAACAGTCGGGGCGACTTGTTGTGGCGCACTCGAGCAGTCAGGTTCAGGGTTGCGTCGAGGTTCTGGAGCGACCGGTTCTGCGCGGATCGGTTCTGCAGAGCCTGGCCCTGATGACCGTGTGGGCGGTCTTGATGCTCTGGAACCTCGGGCACGTGGTGGGTGGCGTCGTGCAGGGTAGACGCGAGCTTGCTCATAGGGTTGTCCTGTTCGTGTGTTCGGTCCTGTTCAGTCGGGGACGATGACGAGGCGGGTGCCTCGGAGGTCATTGCGGGACCAGGCCTTCTCGATCTGGCGAAGGGGCATGGTGGTGACGTCGATGGTGAGTTCGCCAGTGCGGACCCAGTCGACGACCTGCTGGTAGGCGGCGGTCATGCCGAGCGCCATGTTGCGAGCTCCCCCGTAGATCTCCAAGCCGGAGGTGCGCAGGGCGTCGGCGGTGAGCCGGACTGCGGGGCCGGCAGATTCGCCGATCTGCACGAGGCGGGTGGGCTTCGGCATCGCGAAGCTCTCCGGGATCAGCGCGCGGGTCAAGAGTTCGGTTGGCCGGCCCCAGAGGTAGTCGATCACCACGTCGTAGCCATCGCCGGCGTTGTCACGGAAGGCCTTGACCAGTTCGGCGTCCTTCACTGCGGTGTTGATCACCGCGTCCGCGCCGAGGGCGACCAGTTTGCGGAGTGCGTCGTCGTTCCGGCCGGTGGCGACGATGCGCCCCGCACCGAGGAGCCGCGCGATTCTCACGGCCAGACGCCCGGCGACGCCGGTGGCACCCTGAACCAGGACCGTCTCGCCCGCGTTGAGGTCGGCTGCAGTGCGCATGCACATCGCGCTGATCGCCGAAGAGAGCACCGCGGCGATGGGAGGCTCGATCCCCTCGGGAATCGGCGCGGTGTAAGCCGCGGGCACGACGACGTATTCGGCAAGCGCCCCGTATGGCGGGGTGAGACCGCCGAATCCGACAAGGGTTCCGTCCGGTAGCCGGCCGATGCCGTCGAAGCATGGGATCGCCGGGAGTGCAGCCTGGAACGACGCGGAGGCGTAGTGGGTGCCAGCGACGATGGCCCGATCCACGTTCTCGATCGCGACCGCCTCTACGCGCACCTTCACGTGCCCTTCCGCGATTTCGGGTTCCGGGAAGTGCTGAATGCGCGGGATCGCGCCCCCGCGATCTACGACTGCTGCCTTCATGTCTGCCCTTCTCTCTTACGGTGTTAGAGAACTAAGCTATGTCTAACACCGTAAGAGAAATTGTGCAAGGAGCGCACATGGCACTGGACCGGCAGCAAGTGATCGACGAGGCTCTGCGGCTGCTCGATGACGTGGGTCTGGACGCGCTGAGCCTGCGCACCCTTGCCGGTCGCCTCGGCGTGCGGGCCCCGACCCTTTACTGGCACATCGGCAGCAAGGCCGAACTGCTCGACGCCCTCGCAGACGCGATCATGGATGAGGTCATCCACTCCATCCCCGAACCCGGTGCCGACGACAGCTGGAGGGAATGGCTACTGGCCGCGCTTGTCGAGCTGCGCAACGCAATGCTCCGGCACCGCGACGGCGCACGGACCATCGCCGGTGCCCGACTCGCGCTCCGGCGCGGCGACTTCTCCGAACTGGCCATGTCCACGCTCGTCAGCCACGGAGTCGAACTGCATCAGGCACGACTGACCGTGCTCGCCGGAGAACGCTTCACCGTGGGGTACGTCCTCGAAGAGCAGCCGTCCGCGGATGACACGCAACAGGCCCCTGACGTCAGTGAGCTCCGACGCCGCTTCCCCCTCATGGCCCAGGCCATCGGCGACTACTTCGCGGCTCAGCGCACCTCGGACGATCTCTACCGAGATCTCGCGCAGTACATCCTGGGCCCGCCACGGCAAGCGTGAACCGGGGCCGCCCGGAGATCGCCTGGGCCTTGGCGCCAGCGTCCCAATGAGCTCAGCGCGGCCCGTCCGCAGGAGGCCTGCTGCTCACCCAGCTGCTGAGCCAGTGGAGGGTGGCGGCGAGGCAGAGTGTGGCGTGGTGATTGCGGGCGGTCTTGTCTGATCTCATCGCGATGCCGCGCCAGGTTGAAACAGCGCTCGACGACGTCGCGGCGATGTCTCTCTCACACAGCCAGGCCCGGTTCGCCTTCGATGGGTAGCCCTTGTTGGCCAGCATCCGGTTCGGGCGCGTGCGGGGCCCGCCTGCTGGGGGCACCCGGATCTGCTCGAGCGTGGCGCCAGCAGAAGTGGTCCGCGACCTGGCCGGCGGTGAGCGCGAATGCGAGCGAACGTCCTCTCCTGTCGACACCAGGCGGGACTTGTCGTCAGGCCCCTGCGGGAGCGGCCGATCGAGGATCCTCAGGCTCGGTTCCGAACTTCCTGTAATCCGCCTCTGCGGTCTTTTGCGCATTGGAGCCTCGCGTCGTGCCGGTGCACGCGCACGTTGGTCGAATCGATCGAGACGACGCAGTCCAGCCCTACGCCACCGGTCGAAGTACTTGTGGACCGTGTTCCCGTTCCCGAATCACTCAGGGACGTCCGCCACGGAGCCCCAGCCCCGGTCCGGTACCGCCACGCGGTGGCGTCGACCACCGCCCGCCGATCGACCGGCGATCGCCCCGTCGCCTTCGCCGTCAGAACAGAGGACCGATCACAACCCACGGCCTCGTCTCAGATCACATCACGTGACATGAACCCCAGATTCGCGGACCCACCTCTGATCAAGGTTTAGCAACACGCACTAGGAGTAGTCGCGCTCCGGGCGCCCGGCCTGCTCGTAACGGAAGATTTCTTTCGCGCCCTCGTCGAGCTCCCAGACGATGTCTTCCGTGCTGTCATCCTCGAATCCGGGAGCGGCCCGCACGATGCTCTTCTGGGGAAGACCCGCGATGAACTCGAGCTCGATCGTCTCGGTGCCATCCGGCCCAACCAGTTCTGCGTTGTAGAAGTCAGCCATGCGGCTCACGCTACGCCTTTATCGGTTGGCGATGCCAGCGCCTCGGTCGCATTCTGACCCGCCCGAATGGAGCGCTGCAGAAAGTCGGCCAGAACCCGCAACTGGGCTTCGTCGTAGTCGGCGATGATCTCGTCCATCTGGCCGTTCATGCCTGCGTAGAGCCCGTAGAGCTCGCTATTGCGTTCCCGCAGGGGCGTGACGACGACGGCGCGACGATCGCTGGGATCGCGTTCGCGAGCCACCCATCCCCCGCGTTCGAGGCGGTCGAGGATTCCCGTGATCGTCGCGGGGTGTAACCCGGATCGCTTGGCCAGCGCGCTCGGGCTCATCTGCCCGTGCTGCGAGAGCAGGTCGAGGCAGTCCAGATCGATGTCTCGCATCTCAACTTTGGCGCCGACCTGGTGATTCAGCAGGGATACCTGGTTCGTCAGGGCGCGCAGGTCGGCCTTGATCTGCGTGCCGAGCCGCCGCCGTTCGCGCATCACGCCACCTGCGCTCTCACTTAATTTGGAACTCATATGATATGTTTCTCGTATTGTATGGGATTTTGAGAGGACGTTATGAATATTGTCGTATTCGGCGCGAATGGACCAACAGGCAGGCTGCTTGTCGCACAGGCGCTCGAAGCCGGAAACAGGGTGACCGCATTTACCCGCAACCCCGAAGCCTTCCCTCTTGCGCACCCACGGTTGTCGGTCTCCCCCGGCGACGTGAACGATGCCTCGGCGGTTGCCGCGGCCATCGGCGGCCAGGATGCAGTCCTGTCGACGCTCGGCGTTCCCTATGGAAAGCAGCCGATCACCGTCTATTCGGCGGGACTCACGAACATCCTTGCCGGAATGAACGCGCATTCGGTGAGCCGCCTCGCCTGCGTGAGTTCGAGCGCAACCGATCCGTCGGCCGGGGCCCACGGCGGCTGGTTCTTCGAGCACGTCCTGCAGGCCTACGTCACCGGGGTGCTCGGAAAGACGCTCTACGACGACATGCGCAGGATGGAGGCGATCGTGACGACAAGCCCGACGGAGTGGACGATCGTGCGGCCATCCGGCCTCTTCGACGCGCAGGATGTCTCGGCATACGAGACCGCCCGCGAGTACCTCCCCGGCACCTTCACCTCGCGCGCGGACCTCGCGAACTTCATGCTGCGCCAGGCATCCGAGTCGACGTATTCCCGCGCGATTGCCGCGGTTACGACCACAGCGGGCGCTCCGAGCCTCTTTCAGATGATCCGTCGCGAGGCGTTCGCCAAGCGCTAGCGGGTCGCGCCCATCAGCAGGTTGACTCGCAATTTGCCCTTGCTTTTCACGATCTCGACCGGGATGCGGTTGTTCGCAGAATTCTCGATCCTCGCGACCGCCTCGATGACCGCCGGCTCGAGGCCGCGAGGCACCCACCCGACGATTCCGGTCATCCTGCGACCGGTGAAGAATCGCACCGGCATCGGGGCGTCTGTGCGCTCCTCTTCGATGGTCCGCGGGTTGATGAATGACTGCAGCGAGTCCTCGGTGAGTAGTTCCTGGAGCTCTGCCTGGTACTGGTCGCTGCCCGCGAGAGTGATCACGACTTTGCGGTTGTTGGGCACGAGGTTGTACTTGTAGTCACCGAGTTTGCCCTTGCCCAGGTCGGACTTTGCAAAGGCGCCGGGCGCGATGTCGGGGCCGGGAGGGTTCATTGCGGGCGCGTCCTTCACTAGGTTGAGAGAACACGAGTTTACCGAGGAGCCACGATGACTACACCGCCCACTGCCAGCTCGAACGCCCCGCGCACTCTTGGGGTGCTCCAGATCCATCGCGGACAGCTGGTTGCCGTTGCGATCATCGGCATCATCCTGGGCCTCGTCGGGCTGTTCTTCCCCGGTGCCGCACTGATTACGGTTGCGATCCTGTTTGGAATCTACCTCGTTGCATCCGGGATCTTCCGCATCAACTCTGCGCTCCTCGCGCACAGCCTGAGTGCCGGCGTCCGCTGGCTCACGGGCATCCTCGGAGTCCTCGTCGTCGTGGCAGGCGTCATCTGCCTCTCCGATCCATTCCAGTCGCTCATCGTTCTCGCCTATGTGATCGGCATCGGCTGGATCGCTGAGGGCGTCATCGACATCATGGCGTCCGTGCAGGGCGGCACACACCCCCGCTGGCTCGGCTGGGTCAGCGGACTCATCTCTGTCATCGCCGGCATCATCATCTTCGTACTGCCCGCGCTCGCCGTGACTACCTTCGTGTTCATCGGGTCGATCCTGCTGCTCGTCGTCAGCATCTCGACGCTGATCACGCTGCCGCGGAAGGCGCGAGTGGTTGCGCCGCCGCGGTCCGGGCTTTCCTGACTCGAGAAGGACTCGGGCGAATCGCTAACCGCAGGCGTCGATACCGCTATTGGCCCGCAACCCGGCGCTGCATCGACGGCCAGTACCGCCGGAGCAGCAACGCACCCAGCAGCACGACCAGCGCGATCCCGGCGCCGAGAAGGGTATCGATCACACGCGTCAGCGTGATCGTGCCAACATCACCTGGGTCGCCCTCTGCCGCGATCAGGAGCGCAAGCGGAGTGATGAAGATGAGGGCAAGACCGTAATTTCGGATCACGACCAACTCGACGATGAATTGCAGCAGGGCGAGGACCAGGGCCAGCCAGAGGCCCTGCGGGTCGAAGTGCAGGATGAGCGCGAAGAGCGCGAGGCCGACGAAGGTTCCGAGCACGCGGGCGACGCCGCGCAGAGCGGTCAGCCGCAGGCGGCGGCCGTTCTGCAGAATCGCGATGACCGTGAGGAGCACCCAGTAGACGCGGTGTACGCCAAGCGGTGCGGCGATCGCAACGGCGAGCGCCGACGCGATGGCCAGGCGGATCAGGATGACGCGGGTGTCGCCCGAGAAATCGAAGCGCATCCTCGTGCCCTGCGCGTGCAGTTCTCGATCCCGTCGGCGAACGCTCGGCAGCAGCAGTGGCGCCATTACGACCGCATAAGCGAGAACGGCGCCGATGGCGAGCATCTCGATCACGAGGCCGCCGTCGAGGCCGACCCCGTCGAGCTTCGGTGGCGCAGTAAGTCGAATGGCTGCACCCGCTACCAACATGAAGAAGAGGCCGCCTGGTGGCCCAGCACCGAAGCCGAGCAGAATGACCGACGCAACGAGAGTCAACACAAACAGGGCGACGAGGCTGAGCGGGGTCGACCACGCGACCGCGACGCCGATCGCGCCCGATGCGATCAGACCAAGGCCGATAAACGGCAGTAGGACGGCTCGCTGGCGACGGCTGCGATTCGAGAGATAGAGCGCGAGGAAGCCGCCCGTTGATGCGATGAGCCCGAGCTGCGGCTGCCCGATGAGTGTGAGGACAGCGATCGGCAGCCCGATCGCGATTCCCGCCTGCACCGCGATCGGCAGGCGCGACGCTGCTGGCTGCAGCCGGAACAGGCTGCGGACGTCAGCTGGGATGCTGGGCATGTTCCATTGTCGCAATTCGGCCACCCCGAACTGGGGATCACGCGAGGGGACCGCCCGGCGTAGCGTCGGTCGCATGTCTGAAGTGCAGGTTGACGAGCGTGTGCGCCGTCACATCCGGGTTGCGTTGTCTGCTCTCGTACTCGGCGCAGTCGCTGTGGTCTTGTCGGTCATCCCCGGTGCCGCGTTTGTCGCCATCTTGCCGGCGCTGCTCGGGTTGCTCATGGGCATCCACGGCGTCAAAGACAAGCTCGCCGATCGCTGGCAGTCGATCACGGGGCTGGTGCTCGCGCCCATTGCGATCATCCTGAGCGTGGCCACAATCTTCGGGGTCATTCGCCTCTAACGTCGCGCGGCGCTGGTGCACAATGGTCGGATGCCGATCCTGCCCAGGGTGCGAGACCCTACCTGAGAGTGTTGCGAAAAACGCCTCGCGCGCGCGACATAGGGTGGATTGATGGCGCCGAACGACTACCTCCCCCGCACGCGAGCGAGCCTCGAGGTGCTGCGGGCCGAAGCGCACGAAGAGCTCGACACGGTCATCCATGAGCGGTTGCTTGCCGGCGAAGACCCGTGGGAGTTCATGGATGAGATCCCGAGTGTCGATGAACTGGTCGTCTACCTGCTCCGTGCCGACTCCATCAACGCCAACGACGGCCAGCTGCCCTCCCCCACGCGCGATTACCGGGTGCTGCGCCAGATTGCGCTTGAGCACCCCGCACTCACACCGACGGTGTGGCGCATGATCGGGACGCACCAGGCGACGGCGCCACGGCGCTGACCGGCTCGCAAAGTAGCGCTTGCCCTGCGACTCGCGGAGGCGTTGGCTGGAGGCATCCACTACGCGAGGAGACGGCAATGGCTGAGAGCATGACAGGCGACGACGAGATCGAATCGGTGAACGGCAACGAAGTCGAGGCGGTCGGCAACCACACATTCCAGACACCGGAGTCGAAGCAGAGGCACGCGGACCTGCTCCTCGAAGGCAACCGCGATGCGGGGCCGGCCGAGGGCATCGGCGAGGACGGCATCGACATCACCGAGAGCGATGGTCCGTATCTCGAGGGCGGCGACGACGTCAGCTAGCCGACCGGTCGGGCCGACGGTGGTAGCCGATACGCTGAAAACATGAGTGTCGACGTCCATCAGCCACCCATAGACGCCACGAGCGCCGGGCGGTTGCAGCAGCACGGGCTGCGGTTCGCGCTGCTCGACACGACAGACCGTGACATCTATGTCGCGTGGTACCACGCTGTCAATCGCGGCTTCAACGCAGCGCAGATCGCCGACGCAGACCTTCAGGAGCGCCTCGATAATTTTGGCGACCGCCGCAGCGTCGGGGTATGGGATGCGAGCGCGGCCGATGCAATCACGCCGGTCGCGACATCCAGCGCCTGGGTTGCGGGCCTGACGCTTCCTGGGAAAACCAGCATTCCAGTCTGGGCGATTTCGACCGTGACCGTCGCGCCCACGCACCGCCGCCGCGGCATCGCCACCGATCTCCTCGAAGCTGAGCTGCGCACGG
>DASYEE010000018.1:0-2584 GCA_036499165.1 Galbitalea sp.
ACCGGCGGCATCACGCACCTCAAGCGCATCCTCGAGTACGCCGGGCAGTACCAGATCAAGTCGGGCATGCACGGCCCCACCGACATCTCGCCGGTCGGCATGGCGGCCGCGATGCACCTGGGGCTGAGCATCCACAACTTCGGCATCCAGGAGTACATGAAGCACGGCGAGAAGACGGATGCCGTGTTCCAGCAGTCATTCACCTGGAACGACGGCATGCTCCACCCCGGCGACAAGCCAGGCCTCGGCGTCGATCTCGACCTGGACCAGGCGGGCAAGTACCCGTATGAGACCGCCTACCTGCCGTACAACCGGCTGGCCGATGGGACGGTGCACGACTGGTGACCCCGCACGCAGGCCACGGACACGACCCTCACGCACACGCGCACGGGGGCGACTCGGTTGCCCTTGCCGAGTTGCTCGACCTCGGCGCCGAGGCGCTGCACGGTACCATCGCCGAGCTCACCGCGTGGATCGCCGAGCTGATGGCCGAGGCACCGCCGAGCCGCATCCTCGACCTGGGCGCCGGCACCGGATCGGGCACCGTCGCGCTGCTCGAACGGTTCCCCGCGGCGACGGCGACCGAACTCGACTCTTCGCACGAGATGCTGCACCTTGCGCGCGAGAAGGCGGCTCGCCTCGGGATGGCCGATCGGGTGCGAATCCTGCCTGCCGACCTCGACCTCGATTGGCCGGATGCCGTGCCCGTCGACCTGATCTGGGCATCCGACTCGATGCATCATGCTGCAGACCCCGAGGCGACCCTGCGTCGAGCGTTCGACGCCCTGCGACCGGGAGGGCTGATGGCGGTGATCGAACCGGAGAACTTCCCACGTTTTCTGCCCGACGACGTCGGCTTCGGACGATCAGGTCTCGAAGATCGGCTTCACGCGCTGGTCTCCCACAGGCGGGCGGCGACCCATCCGGAGCTCGGCACCGACTGGGGCGCACGGCTGCTCGATGCAGGATTCACGATCGCCGGTCACCGGCGCCTCGACATCGACCTGACGCCACCGCTCGATGCTGCCGGGCGGCGTTACGCGCAGGCATCGCTCCGGCGCGACCGCGACCGCGTGCTCGACGAACTCGACCCCGCCGACCAGGGCGTGTGGCGCACGCTTCTCGACGATCAGGAGCCGCTCTCGATCGGCCGACGCGACGACCTCGGTCTTCGGGTCACCAGATCCACGTGGATGTCGCGGCGCCCCTGACCCGCCAGGTCACGACTTCTTCGGCGCGCGGTGCTCGGCGCTGATCATCCAGGCGAACTGCTCGAGCTTCTGGATGATGTCGTGCAGCAAGTCTGAACTGGTCGGATCTTCCTCGTCGACGGCGTCGTGCACGCGCCGGCAGGTGCCGACCGTGGTCTCGAGTCGCGCCGTGATGAGGTCGGCGGTGTCGAGGGTGAGCACCTCGCCACCCGGGAACGGCTCAAGCGTCGTCGTGTCGGCGACCACGCGACTGCGGCCGTCGGGGGTGGCGTGCAGCGCGCGCATGCGCTCGGCGATCACGTCGGAGAACTCGCGGGTCGCCTCGATCACCTCGTCGAGTTGCAGGTGAAGGTCACGGAAGTTGTGGCCAACCAGATTCCAATGCGCCTGCTTGCCCTGCGAGGCGAGCTCGATCAGGTCGACGAGCACGGCCTGGAGCGAGTCAGTCAGCTTTCGTGAGGCGACGAAGCCGTGTTCGGCATTCTCGCGGCGGGTGCGTTCGACGTCGGGGGTGATGGTGTCAGTCATCGCTGTCTCCTTATGGTTCTCGTCCCACGCTAGGTGCGCAGGCTGGAGACGTACGGAACTCTCAGCAGGCGTTCAAGACCGGATCGCGCGTGGCGCGGCTGAGAGTCGCCTGGCGATCAGGCCGGGCTTCTTTCGCGCGGCGTAGTCCTGTCGTCATGACGACTCTGACCAATCCGGTTACCCGATTCTCGGCCGCGCCCTTTCCGCGGCAGCAGCAGGAGCAGCCGGGACTCACCTCGGCGACGGATCCCATTCCCGACCATGGGGAGAAGAGCTACATCGGCACCGGCCGCCTCGACAAGCTGCGAACTCTGATCACCGGCGGCGACTCGGGAATCGGCCGAGCCACCGCGATCGCGTTCGCTCGAGAGGGCGCCGACGTCGCCATCTCGTACCTGCCGGAGGAGCAGGAGGATGCCGCTGACACTGCCGGGTGGATCGAGAAGGCCGATCGGCGCTCGCTTCTGCTGCCGGGAGACGTTCGCACAGAGGAGCAGTGCCAAGACCTCGTGAGCCAGGTTGTCGAGAAGTTCGGCGGCCTCGACGTTCTGGTGCTGAATGCGGCCTATCAGAAGAACCGTGACAGCCTGGAGACCACCCCCACGGATGAGATCGAGCGGGTGATCGAGACCAACCTCTACGCTCCGCTCTGGACGGCGCGGGCGGCGATCCCGCACCTTCATCCGGGCTCCTCCATCATCGTCACGTCCTCGATCCAGGCCTTCAACCCGTCGCCAGGACTGTTCGATTACGCGATGACGAAGGCCGCGCTGGTGGCGTTCACGAAGGCGCTCGCCCAGCAGTTGGGCAAACGCGGCATCCGAGTCAACGCGGTCGCGCCCGGC
>DASYEE010000019.1:0-19225 GCA_036499165.1 Galbitalea sp.
ACGGCAGCGCGATGATGTACACCTCAGGGTGCCCGAAGAACCAGAACAGGTGCTGCCACAGCAGCGCTCCTCCATTGGCCGCATCGAACACATGCGCACCCACGGTCCGGTCAGCGCCAAGAGCAAGCAACGCCGCGGCGAGCACCGGGAACGCCATGAGAACGAGGATCGAGGTCACGAGCGCAGTCCAGACGAACATCGGCATTCGGAACATCGTCATGCCCGGGGCGCGCATCGTGATGATCGTGGTGATGAAGTTCACCGCACCCAGGATCGTTCCGAAACCGCTGAGCGCGAGGCCGAACACCCACAGGTTCCCTCCAATGCCAGGCGTGAAGGTCGTGCTATTCAACGGCGCATACGCAGTCCACCCAAACGAGGCCGCACCCTGGGGCGTGAGAAACCCAGACACCGCGATCAACGAGCCGAAGAGGTAAAACCAGTACGCAATCGCGTTGAGCCGAGGAAACGCGACATCCGGAGCGCCGATCTGGATCGGCATCAGCACGTTGGTGAAGCCAGCGAACAGTGGCGTCGCGAACATCAGCAGCATGATCGTGCCGTGCATCGTGAACAGCTGGTTGTACTGCTCCGGCGTGCCCACGAGAGCTTCGCCTGGCTCGAATAGCTGCGCTCGGATCACCAGGGCCATCACACCCCCCAGGCAGAAGAACAGGAACGAGGTGATCAGGTACAGGTACCCGATGGTCTTGTGATCAGTCGTTGTCACCCACCTGACCACCACGTTGCCCTTGGCGCGTGCGCTCGGCGAAACGGGCTCGCCATCGTCTGGACCTGCCCCGACCTGGGCTGGCTTCACGGCTGTGGTCATACTCGCACCTCCGATGCCTCAGTCGTACGCGCGGGTTGGCGCGCGCGTGCGATGCCATCCATAATCTGACGTGTGCGGAGTGCAAAGAGGCAAGAAGCTGATGACGTACTCGAAGTAACGCTTCGCGCGGCGGACGTGCTTCTTCGGGTGGTGGCCCGCACCGTCATCGCGGTTGAGGATGACGTCACCGGCCCCCAACTTCGAGTGCTGGTTCTCATGTTTCGCGATGGCCCAACGACTCCCAGCGCTGTTGCTGCGGAACTGAACGTCCACGCATCGAACGCCACGCGGGTGTGTAGCCGACTCGAGCGTGCTGGCTTCATCGGTCGACTACCGGCCAGCTCGGACCGTCGACTACGTCGATTCGACCTGACCACCTCGGGTCGGGCGCTCGTGCGGGACGTCATGGCGCAGCGTCGGACCGCCCTCGGGCGGATCCTCGACCGTCTCAGCGAACGCGAAGCGGAACAACTCCGTTCGGCGTTGGACACCTTCGCCCAAGCCGCTGCCACCGAGACAGAACGCGACGGAGGTCTCACCCTCACCGCGGCCGAAATCGCGACGGTCACCGAAACTCTCCCGCCCCAAAAACCAGCGAAACCAGCGCACTGACTGCGGCTGGCCTTCGCCACCGTGGCACGACCGCGGCGAAAATTGAGGCGGTGAGGCAGTGAAGCACATCGACAATCGCGCCCGCCCGATGCCACGATTCGTCCCGACTGAACAAAGCAATGCCCTGGACCAGATGGCGCGCCCCGAGCACGCGCACGACTCGTCGGACAGTCTTGTCGGATGATTTCGTCGCCCCCCGGCCGACGAGCGCTTCCGGAGCTATCAGCATCGCTAATCCGTAGCCAACCCGGACAACCTCCAGTACCCTCATCATCCCTCTCTCGCTCCGTTGGTTGCACGACCGATCGCAAATCGCGACGTCGCCCAATCCCAGTGCAGCAAAAAAAAATCGATACGAAAAGTCCTTGCGCAGGCGCAATGAAAATTGATAGACCGGAAAGACCTAGCTCAACCCAGATCACGCAGGAGCACCTGAATGGCACATGCCCGCACTCGGACGAGCGCTGCGCGCCGCGCTGAAGAAATCGCGGTTCGCTCCATCGAAGACATCCGCCGGGGCCGGTTCGAACGAACAATGTCAGGACTGACCGCCGCAGGAGCCGTGGTCACCGCCGCCGAGATCTTCTTTGAACACGACAGCGCCAGCTTCGGAAACAGGTGGATGTGGGCGCCAATCGTGCTGGCACCGTTGGGAGCAGTTGCCGGGATTGCCGGGGTTTTCAGCAAACGAGCTGCGAAAACCACCCTGCCTGCCGTATCCGCCCTCATCGTTGCGAACGGGGTGCAAGGTGTATTTCTGCATGCGCGCGGGATCCATCAGAAGCCCGGTGGTTTCAAAAACTTTCGCTACAACATGGAAATGGGCCCACCGTTGATGGCGCCGCTTCTGGTGACCGTCGTCGGCGGGATGGGGATCCTGGCGGCGATCTTGCGGCGAGAGAAATGACCTCTCTCCCGCTCGCGCCAGCATTCGAGGTCCCCGACGCGCGGCCCGATCTGGAAGACGGCGCACCGCAGACCGCCGGTCGCTTCGATTCTGAGGTGAGGATGTACAAGGCACCACCCCCTCAAGTGGGCAGCGAAGAGTTCTACGAAACCGAGGCGAGCAAACCATACAAACGCGGATACTCGATTCACACAGTTTCGCCGCTTCCCATTACGTGGGCCGAGCATGTCTCCACGCAGGGACACCGGGGCGATAACCGTGTAACTCTCACGGGCGAGACAGGCCAATATGGGCTACCAGTGGCGAACTTCAGTTATTCACAGTGCGACAACGACCGGCAGCTCGTCAAAGCCGCGCAGTCCACGATGGAAGAAATCCTTCAGGGCGCGGGTGCCGACGAAGTCATCACCATCAACCGTTACGCACATCTCGTCGGGGGTGCGCGGATGCCGACGCAGGGAAGCGCGAACCCCGCCCTGACGATTATGGCCGTCGCCGCTCGCCTCGGCGATCATCTCATCGGCCAATCCTCACGAAGCGTCGGCCGATGACCGATACGCAATTCGAGTTGGCATCGGGACGCAAGATCGGCGTCTCTGGCTACGGGGATCCGACCTCGAATCGGATTGTTCTGTTCTGTAACCCGACGGCTGCGGCGGGCGCGTACAACCCCGACCCTGTCGTGACCACCCGTCACAACGTCCATGTCATCGTGATTGACCGGCCGGGTTACGGCGGCTCCGACCCCTGGGACGACGCCAGTCATCCCACTGTTCAGGCGTCTGCAGACGATATGACCGAGTACGTCACCATGTGCGGGATAGCCGAAAGGGCATCGAACGGTGAGCTGACAGTAGGTGCCGTCGGATGGGGCTGGGGTGGCGCTACTGCGATCTCCTTTGCTGCAGCACACCCCACATTCATTTCACGGGTCGCCGTCGTCGGCTTGGTAAGACCTGCGCGGGCACGGCGCGGTGAGAAATCAGCCAGCGCGGCCGAACTGCTGCGCCTCCGCTTCATCTCGTCCGTCGCCGGCGCGGCGCGGTCGGTTGACGACCAACTGGGATCAGGGCTCGCGGCGCTCGGAGTTGACCGCGATGATCCAGATCTCGCGCAGCTGGGCTCCGTTGGACAGACTGAACGTTTAGTCGCCGCCGCAGCGGACGACCGATGCGGCATCGCATTCGACCGGCTCGCGGCCCGCGACACCACCTGGGCGGACCGCTCCAAGGAGCTGCAAGCCAAATGCTTCTTTGTGTACGGAGACAAGGATTGCGTCGCCACCACTGCGGACGCGAACTGGTACGAACGCCAGATCCCGCACAGCACTGTCGTCCATGTCGTCGAAAGCGGCCGGCTGGTGATAATCCCGACCTGGGATGCGATTCTCCATCACGTGGCTGGCTGAAGGGACAACGGACCAGTCGTCACAGGGCACATCTAACAGCGTGCGATGCGAGCGGACCAATCAGCCGCGATCCGGCGGCGTAATCTTCGTGACTCCGTCTGGCGGATGGGCTCCCCAGTAGGGCGCTAGGTCATAGTGGCCATAGATGTGTGCGAACAGGGCGAGGTCGTCGATGAATTCTGGATCGTAGGTCGGAGCGGATGCTACGTGCTGGCCGGTCCGATCAATATGCACGACGATTGGTGAAATATCTCGGATGGTTTCGACCGGAATGAACGTGGTCCTTCTGCCGAACCCGAGAAAGCCTCCGGATGCGACCTGCAGAAACCTAACCTTGCGTTCCTTATCGTCGACGATAAGGGCGGTGATTTGCCCTACCTCCTCACCTCCGACGTCAGTTACTGTCCTCCGGCGTAAGTCATCCTTCGGATCGAGGATCGTCTGCCCGGTGGAGCGAAGCCGCACCAAGTGTCCGTGTTCGTTGTCAGCCACTTTTGTCCTCCAATCAGGTCAAGCTGGACAGGTAGGGGTAGCTGTGCCTCTCATGCAATTATGCAACTAATGCAGAAATGCAGCAATAGCCCCTATGAAAACTGACGGACATCCTTGATGGCGGTGATTTGGGTCTGCTGTCGGTCTACGTGACTCGTTGACGAACACTCGGTTGAACGCTCCATTGCAGGGTTGGCGTCCAGTCCGCTGTCAGCTTGCGGGTTGGGCGAAAACAGTGACGGCGAGCATCAGGGCGGCGAGGAAGCCGAACCCGATTTTGCGTCTCCCGCCTTCTGAGGTTCGCAGGGCGATAACGGCTTGCAGGGCGTAGTAGGCGGCGAATGCGCGCGAGGCGATCGCCACGATGGTCAACTCGGAGACGAATGCCGCGATCACAACTACTGCTGCGCCGCTGATCAGGTATGGTCGAGGCCCGCGGAACCACTTGCTCAGTTCCCGCAGGTTTCCATCGGCGGCTGCCGTGTCGGCGATTGCCGCGCTGAATTGGCTGAGGACTGCGGAAAGCACCAGGGGGAGTGCGAGCCAGGGCGCGATGCGTCCCGTTATATCCAGCAGGGTGTGGTCGGTGCCGGCTGTTGTTCCGAGTCCCATGACAGGCGTCGCGACGGCAACAAAACCGATGTAAATCGACGTCGACACCAGCTGAGCCACGCGTGACGCCCACACCCGTGTTGGTGCATCGAATTCGTCGCCCAGGTAGCGGACAGTCTCAAAACCTTGAACAGTGATGACAATCCCGCCGAGAATCAACAGGACGCTCAGCGGCGACATATGGGGAACCGGCGGCAGCCTGAGGGTTCCGGAAGCGGCGCTCGAGCTGTCATGGATGAGAAGCACCGCCCCGAGCACGGTTGTCAGAATCAGGACGCCGATCAAAGACACCCGGTCGAGGCGGTCGAGTCCATTGAAACCTCGGAATGCGCCGATTCCCACGATGACCCCCACCGAGACGCAGGCAATGACCGGCTCCCACAGCGCTGATCCCGCGGAGGCGAAGAATCCGACGAGGTATTGGGCCATGATGCGCAGGTAGAGCGCGACGGAGATGACGTAGGCGATGACAATGACGCCATCGGCAAGTCGTCCAAGGCGACCCGTCCACGCGTCGAGCGTGCCATCCGCTTCGCGCTGTTCGACGACGATGACGTTGTGCCGGATTACGGTGCCGATGAGCCACGCGGCGGCACAAATCCCGGCAATACCGATGACGGACCACGCTCCAATGGTGGCTTCCAGCACCGGGACGATGATGAGGAGACCGGATCCGAGGATGGACGCCAACGGCGTCACTGTGGCCGCGATCACGGTTCGACGGCGGACCGGCGTGCGGGGTGCCGTCATGTGGCAATTAGATCAGCCATCGGTCCGCCCGCCAAACGGTGCTGGTCGCGATCGACCTGTTCCCTGGGCGATCCTCGGCTGGCAGGCCTCACCGGTGAAAGACACCGCGTTCGTTGAGTCGTGCTTGAAGATGACTTCGTGGCGCGGAGACTGTGGTGGGGCCCTTCAAGAACGAAGCAATCCGCAACGGCTCACCCGTGAGAACCGGCCCCTGAGAGGCCTGCCGGCGTCGAGGGAATCGTCTTCGACGAGGCGCCTGGTGCTACAACCACGGACTCCACAACTTCCTCGGCGAGATTCCACCCGACGAATGCGAGGTGACTACTACGCTCGAACAAAGGACCCGTCAACTGGTGACGCCGCCAGCAAAACGGCGGCATGAAACCCGGGACGGTTCGCAGCGACGAATTGGAAATGCGGCTTGAAAGCCGCATGTGGATGATGGGAGCGAGATGGAGCCTGTTAGCGCAGTCGATGCCGAGGCCGGGCGTTTCATAGAACGGTGCCATGAAGCCCTGCACGAGCACACCGGTGGAAATCCGCGACCGTTCCTTGACCTTTGGTCGCGGGCTGATGACGTTTCGTTGATGGGTGGCGTGGGCGGCCATCAGGTCGGTATCGTCGCCGTGACTGAGCTGCTGACTGCCGCAGCCAAGACGCTCAACTACGAGACCTGGAGGGCGGAGACGCTCGCGTCTGGTTTCGGCTCCGACCTTGGATTCACTGTCGAGCTCGAGCATCTGACCCGGGGCGTCGGATCCGAAATCGAGGAGATGAGCCTTCGAGCAACGTCGCTATATCGACGTGAGGAAGGTGAATGGAGGGTGATCCATCGCCATGGCGACTCACTCATGATCGTCGAGATAGATCCGGAGGGGCGTCGCTGAGACACGCCGGGATGACGGCCCAGCAATCACGGATCGGCTTACAGGCGATGTTGGCTAGCCAACGACAATGATGTCAATGGCCGCGGGACTGCCTGCGGCTCGGTACCTACCAGGAGGCAGTTACTTCTTCACGATGGGCCGATTTGCCGCCGCGCAAGGTCTCTGCCGATCAGCGGTCGCTCTGCGCGACGTCGTACAGGAGGGTTTGGAGCAGCCGCTCCAGGTTGCCCCTGTTGGTGGTGCTGGCGAATTTGTCGAGCGGCAGGGAGATGCTCGCTGAGCGGTAGTGCCCGATGAGGCGCAGGGCAGACGGGTGCGAGTTCGAGATCGGACCGGTGTCGAGCAGCTCGAGGCTTTCGAGTGAACTGCGCGCAAAGGTGGTCGCCTCCAATCGAGCGGGACCGGCGTCCGAGTCCGCGACGAACACTCGCACCACGCGGTCGTCGGTGAAGGCGACGAAGTCCCAATGGTCGTCGTCGACCTTCGACAGCGACAGGTACTGCACCTCCTGGTCTGCCGCGAGGAGAAGGATCCGCGCAAGGACGTCGCGCTGCCAATCGGCCAGGTCGTCTGCCGAAGCAGTCCACTTACCGTTGTCGGATGAGGCCGCAATGAGGCGATGAAGTTCGTCGGTACGATCCGCGTAAGCGTCGTTCGCCATGATCGTTGTCCCCAATTCCGCGCAACGTCCGGCCACTCACCGCGACCCGCCACTTTCATCTAATGACGCCTGGGCGAGGATTCCAACCCGTAGACATCCGCCGCGAGAGGGCGTATGTACCCTGAAACTCTGGGCGTCGGCCCGACAAGGCTCTTGTTCGACCTGTTACCAATGCGGGGCGTGGCTCGTCATCTCTACGACGGTCGAGGAACTAAGGACGTAACCCCATGGCGCACCCCAACCAGGCGGCAGTGGAAGCATTCGAGCTGCAGAGGCCGCGGCTCGTTGCGATGGCGCATCGGATGCTGGGGTCGGGCGCCGACGCGGAGGACGCGGTGCAGGAGGCATGGATTCGGCTCGCGCGGCAGGATATCCGCACGATCGACAATCTCTCCGCCTGGCTGACCACGGTGGTCGGCCGGGTGTGCATCGACACGCTCCGCTCACGGAAGGCGCGGCCGGAAACGCCGGTGGACGAGCAGATCCTCGACTGGGCGGTGACGCCAGACGATGAGGCGAGCCCCGAAAGCAACGCCGTTCTTGCCGAGTCGGTGGGGCTGGCGCTCCTCGTCGTCCTCGACGCTCTTGGCCCCGACGAGCGGCTGGCGTTCGTGCTGCACGACACGTTCGCGGTGCCATTCGACCAGATCGGCCCGATCATCGGCAAATCGAGTGGTGCAGCCAAGATGCTGGCGAGTCGGGCGCGACGGAAGGTGCAGGGGGCGCCGCATCCCACCGACCGTCGGCAGCAGAGTGAGGTCGTCGACGCGTTTCTCGAAGCTGCGCGTGGAGGCGATTTCGACCGGCTGCTGCAGGTGCTTGACCCCGATGTGACCTGGCGGATTCACACAGCCAAGGGGGTACTCGTGCGGGTTGGGGCTGAGGCGCTCGCCGAAAGCGCGCGGCTCGGGCCTCGTGCCAGGGTCACCGCCCGCCGCGTCGGGGTCAACGGCAAGCCCGGGGTCCTCGCCTGGCGAGCGAACGGCAAACCACTGGCGCTGATGGCATGCACGGTCGTCGACGACAGGATCGTCGCCGTCGACTCCCTGACCGACCCCGATCGGCTCGCCACGATCGACCTGCCCGATCGTTACCTCTGATCGATTCGCTTCGTCAACCTGGGTGTAAGTCGATCAATGAAGGAGATCATCATGCAGGCACGATTGAGCCCCAGCAGTTCAGCCATTTTGCCCCAGTTCGCCAAACACCTCGTTGCCGCCCACAAGGTGCTGGCTGCCTCCACGCTGCCAGCGGCGACACTGGAGCTCGTGAACATCCGCTCCAGCCAGATCAATGGATGCGGCGCCTGTCTCGACATGCACATCAAGGAAGCGGCGCTCGCGGGGGAGACCGCGCTTCGCATCAACCTGGTGGCGGCGTGGCGCGAAACCACCGTGTTCACGGACGCGGAGCGTGCAGCGCTCGAGCTCGCGGAGCAGGGTGCCCGCCTCTCCGACTCGAGCGGCATCACCGATGAGGCGTGGGCCAGCGCAACAGGGTTCTACGACGACGAGCAGCTTGCAGCGCTTGTCAGCCAGATCTCGCTGATCAACGCATTCAACCGGATGAACGTGATCACGAAGCAGGCCGGCGGCAGCTACGTGCCCGGGCACCTCGGCTAGTTGGGCGCGGCCTGGCGGGGCGGCGGCTCCGTCAGGCGGCAGCCGCCGCGAACCGGGGGAGGGAGACCTCGAAGCGGCACCCATTCGGCAGGTTGCGCGCGGCGACGCCGCCGGAATGGGCGAGCACAATGCCCTCGACGATCGCGAGGCCGAGGCCGGCGCCCGGTGAGGTGTCGGCGACGGCAGTCGGGGTCCTGGCGGTGCTGCCTCGCCATCCCGCCTCGAAGACTCGCTCGAGGTCGGCATCCGGTATGCCATGACCCTCGTCGTCGACGTGCAGCGTCACGAAACCGTCGCCGGTCTCCATGGCCGTGATCAGGATCTCGCTGCCGGCCGGCGAATGCTGGATCGCGTTGATCAGCAGGTTGCTGATGACGCGGGCAAGCTCGCGGGCGTCGCCCCAGATCGTGAGGTCTCCCGTTCGCGACGCACGAACGGTCTGACGGCGTTCCGCTGCCAGGGGCCGAAGGTCTGCGACGGCATCGCTGACCAGGTCGAACAGCGAGACGCGCTCCATGGTGAGGGTGAGGTTGCCAGACTGGATCTTCGAGAGCTCGAAGAGATCGTCGACGAGCGACGACATCCTCTGCACCTGCCCCAGGATCTGCCGGTGGTAACGGGTTGGATCGCCAGCCACGCCATCCTCGAGCGATTCGGCCATCGCCCGCAACGCGGCGAGAGGGGTGCGCAGATCGTGGGAGATCCAGGTGAAGAAGCGTCGACGGGATTCGTCCATCTGCTCCATCTGGTTTCGAGCCTCCGCGAGGCGTCGGGAGGTCTCCGTCAGCTCGTGGCCGAGGTCGGCCAGCTCTCGTCCGTCGTGAACCTCCTCCGGCACGACGCGGCCTTCGCCGATGGCCCGCGCCGACGCCCGGAGCCGAGCGCTCGAGCGCGTCAGGCCAAGACCGATCAGGGTGGTCACCCCCGCGCTGATGACGGCGGAGGCGCCGATCACCCAGCAGAGCACGAGGAGGTCGTGCTCCGAGATGTACATCTCCCTGGCGATCGCGATCGTCGCGGCCGCGATCGAGAGGATCGTGCCAACGACCAGGATCAGCAGGCGCGCGAGCAGCGAGGCGTGCCTGGCTATTCGCAATGCGGCCAGCGCCAGCACCCCGACGATGGCTGCGGTGATCAACGCCGTTATCAGGATGAGGCCGAACGTCCCCTGGTCGATCATGCGTCGCTGCCTTCCGCACTGAATCGGTAGCCGACTCCCCACTCGGTGGTGACGTGTCGGGGTTGCGTTGGGTCGAGTTCGATCTTCTCCCGCACGCGTCGCACATGCACGGTGACGGTGGAGGAGTCGCCGAAGCTCCAGTGCCACACCTCCGAGAGCAGCTGCTCCCGGCTGAAGACCTGGTCCGGATGCCTGATCAGAAAGGCGAGAAGGTCGAACTCCCTGATCGAGAGCTGCAGCAGCGCGCCGTCCTTGAAGACCTTGCGGTTGGAGGTGTCGAGCCGAAAGGCGCCGCGGTCGAAGACCGTATCCGGGCTCAGCTCGTTGACGCTGCGCTTCAGGATCGACTGCACTCGCAGCAGGAGCTCGCGCGGGGAGAATGGCTTCGCCAGGTAGTCGTCCGCGCCCGCTTCCAGGCCCTCGATTCGTTCCTCGGTCGATCCGAGAGCCGTCAGCATGATGATCGGCGTTGCACTGGTCGCCCGGATGCGCCTCAACACCTCCACCCCGTCGAAGCCCGGCAGCATCCGGTCAAGGATGACCAGGTCGGGGGAGGTGCGATCCACCGTTCGCAGCGCGCTGACGCCGTCGGCCGCCTCGTCGACGATGAGACCGGCTCCACGGAGATAGTCGCAGGCCACCTCTCGAACGGTCGCGTCGTCTTCGACCACCAGGACTCTTCGGCCCTGCAGGCTCTCGGAGCTGGAGGCGAGGTCGGCTTGCACGCTCTCACATTACGTTCGCTGCCCGAGCCGGGCCACAGTGCGAACCCTGCCAGAGGGGGACCGTTCCGATTTCGTAAGACATTTCGCCACATCCGCCGACACCGATTTCTTATCGTCGTCTGGGGCAAACCCCCGCCCCTTCGACACGAAACCGGAGAATCTCATGAAATCCACAACACGCCTCGGCCTCGTCGCCCTGGCAACGGCCAGCCTGGTCGTCGGCTTTGCCGGCGCCGCTCAGGCCTCGCCCTTCACGCACTCGCCGAAACCGGATTCCGCGCCGCAGGGCGCCGTCTTCGTGCAGACCGACAACGCGGCAGGTAACACGATCGTCGCGTACCACCGGGCCTCGAACGGTTCACTCACGCCTGCTGGCAGCTACGCCACCGGCGGCGTCGGCGGAGCGCTCAGCGGGTCTGTCGTCGACCACACGGCATCCCAGGGTGCACTTGCGCGAAGCGGCGGCAACCTGTTTGCGGTGAACCCGGGGAGCAACACGATCACCTCCTTCGCAGTGAAGGGCGACCGCCTTGAGCGCCGGCAGGTGATCAGCTCCGGCGGGCTGTTCCCGGTCAGCATCGCGGCTCGTGGCGACCTGCTGTACGTCTTGAACGCGCGCGGTGGCGGCAGCATCCAGGGCTACCTGAACCTGGGCGGGCACCTGACCCTCATCCGCTCCTGGAACCGGCAGCTCGGATTCAACCCGAACCCGTCGCCCGAGTTCACGAGCACACCGGCGCAGATCGGGTTCGCGCCGGGCGGCTCGAAGCTCGTCGTGACGACCAAGGGTGACGGCAGCTCCATCGACGTGTTCAGCGTTGGCCTCCTCGGTGTCGCACCGAAGCCCGTGATCACGTCGCTGGCCGGTGCCGTCCCGTTCGGTTTCGCGTTCGACCGTGCAGGTCACCTCGCCATCACCGAGGCCGGTACGAACTCTGTCGCGACGTTCAGCATCGCGAACAACGGCACCGCGACTCAGATCTCGTCCGTGCCGACGGGCCAGCAGGCGACCTGCTGGATCGTCGCAGACGGCACCCACCTCTACGCATCGAACGCGGGAAGCGGCACCCTGTCGATCATCGCCGACAGTGACCGCGGCGTCCTGACTACCGAGGGCACTGCCGCCACCGACGCCGGAACGGTCGACGCAGCGGTGACGCCGTCAGGCGCCAACCTCTACGTGCAGGCCGGAGCAAGCGGAATCGTCGATGAGTTCGCGGTCGGACACGACGGCAAGCTCGTGAAGATCGGCTCAGTGACCGTTCCGGGCGCCGCGGGCGGAGAAGGCATCGTCGCGTTCTAATCGAAGTCGGGGTGGGGACCTCACCCGAAGGCGTCTCCACCCCACCCCCTCTGCACGGTGCTACTGCCGAAGGGACAGGTACTTCGCGATGAGGGATTTCGTGGAGGAATCCTGCGCGTTCAGCGTCTCGGCGTCGCCGTCAACCGCTGGCGCGATCTGCAGCGCGAGCTGCTTACCGAGCTCCACTCCCCACTGGTCGAAGGAGTCGATGCCCCAGATGGTGCCCTCGGTGAAGACGATGTGCTCGTAGAGAGCGATCAGTTGGCCGACCACGGCGGGCGTCAGCGCCGGCGCGAGGATGGATGTCGTTGGCCGGTTGCCGCTGAACACGCGAGCCGGAACGACCGACTCCTTCGTTCCCTCCGCCCGCACCTCCTCGGCCGTCTTGCCGAACGCGAGGGCCTTGGTCTGCGCAAAGAAGTTGGCCATGAAGAGGGCGTGGACGTCCTGCCCCGGCTTCACGGAGTTGCCGTCTCCGGTTTCGTCCTTCAGCGGGCGGGCCGGGTTCGCGACGGCGATGAAGTCGGCCGGGATGATGCGGGTGCCCTGGTGGATCAACTGGTAGAACGCGTGCTGGCCGTTGGTGCCGGGCTCGCCCCAGAAGACCTCGCCGGTGTCGGATGTCACGGGGGAGCCGTCTGAGCGGACGCTCTTGCCGTTCGACTCCATCGTGAGCTGCTGCAGGTAGGCCGGGAAGCGGTGCAGGTACTGCGCGTATGGCAGGACCGCATGGCTCTGCGCCTTCAGGAAGTTCGTGTACCAGACGTTCAGCAGGCCCATCAGCACTGGCACGTTCTCTTCGAGCGGCGCGGTGCGCATGTGCTCGTCGATGGCGTGGAAACCGGCGAGGAACTCGCGCCAGTTGTCTGGCCCGATCGCGATGATGACCGAGGTGCCGATCGCCGAATCCACGGAGTATCGGCCGCCAACCCAGTCCCAGAATCCGAAGGCGTTCTCGGGGTCGATACCGAAGGCCGCGACCTTGTCGAGCGCGGTCGAGACCGCGACAAAGTGCTTGGCGACGGCATCCTTACGGGCGTCGTCCGTGTCGGCGATCGCGCCGGATGCGCCCAGCTCCCGCCACAGCCACTCGCGCGCAAGGCGTGCGTTCGTCAAGGTCTCGAGCGTGCCGAAGGTCTTCGACGCGACGATGAAGAGGGTGGTCTCGGGGTCGAGTCCCGCAGTCTTCTCGTACACGTCGCTCGGGTCGATGTTCGAGACGAACCGGGCCTCGATGCCTTCCTGCACGTAGGGCTTCAGCGCCTCGTAGACCATGACAGGCCCAAGGTCTGAGCCGCCGATGCCGATGTTGACAACGGTCTCGATGCGCTTGCCCGTCACGCCCTTCCACTGGCCCGATCGCACCTTGTCGGCGAAGGCATAGACCTTATCGAGCGTTGCGTGCACGTCGGCGTCGATGTCCTGGCCGTCGACGACGAACCCCGACGGCGGCACGAGACCGGCGCCATCCTTCGGTCGGCGGAGCGCCGTGTGGAGCACCGCGCGATCCTCGGTGACGTTGATGTGCTCGCCCGAGATCATGGCCTCGAAGCGGCCCGCGATATCGACGTCCTTCGCCAGCTGCAGGAGGTGCTTCAGGATGTCTTCGGTGATGAGCCCCTTCGACAGGTCGACGCTCAGATCGGCCGCCTGGAAGGTGTACCGCTCGGCACGCGACGCGTCGGCGTCGAACCAGCCGCGCAGGTCGGGCTCGAATCCTTCTGCGATGGCGGCGAGCTGCTTCCAGGCGTCGGTCGAGGTGGGGTCAACGGGGGCTGATGAGGTCATTCTTCAACACTATTGCTGCTCGCAGGTTGTGCGTCACACCGTATCGGCTCTGAGTTCTACCCCGCGCGATCTGCTCGCGGTGAAGACCCTGGAGCAGGCGGGGATTCACCTAGCGACGGGCTCGGCGAGGTATTCTTCGGCGACGCCGCAACGGCTGCGGTGTTGGGGTCTCAGCGGCGGTCCCAGCGCGACGGTCCGGCCAGCCCCGGATGAGGTCCAGCAGGGCGGTTGCCGCCACGGCGCCAGCGATCGCGGCCAGGAAGAGCGCCTCGTTCGACCGGGCTTCTGCATCAGTATCTGGCGTTGAAGCCTGGGTGGAGAACCGGGTAGTTCCGGCGCTCGTGACCCGTTGCGCCAGGGCATTCTGCGCATTCACGGTGCGAGTCCAGCCCCCCAGGGCGTCGCTGTAGAGGTCCGCAGGAGTGCGCTCGATGTTGCCAAGTTCGCTCGACGACTCAAACGGATCCGCCACCGTGACCGTTGCCTGCAGCGGAGGCACCCACGATCCACCTACAGCCCCGTGGCCCATCGCACAGCTACCGCGCCCCTGCAGGTGATGAATGTACACCTCCGGAGGTCGGGAGAATACTGTCGTTCCAACGAGCGCAGACCACGCTCGCGCGCGGGTGCTCCGCAGGTCTATCTCGCCGCGGCCGTTGGCGTCGAGATCTACGGCGCCGTGAATGAGGTCGCCGTTGGTGAACAGGGCCGTCACGTTGGTCGCGGTCAGCCGTTTGCAGAGCGATCCGTCTGGGACACCTCGAGTGAACCCGGAACCGGTGAGGGGGCGCGCAACAACGGGGTGGTACCTGACATTAGTTTCGGGTTCGACGTAATCCATGCTCGCGAGGTTGTCTAAGGTCAGGGCCCACTTCGCCGTCGCGCCGGGAGTGCCGGTCAGCTGGATGTAGATGGCCAGCCGCGAGTTCAATCGCAGGTTCGGATCCATTGGTTCGTTGGCACTCAGCGACGAATTACCGCGATCAGGAGTCTCGAACCCGATCGAGATCGCCGCCGATTGCGTGGCCCCCTGTGTGAACAGCTCGATCGAGCTGGATGTGGTCGCCGACGCCGCATCCGTCGTGATCCATGGCCCGATGAGCAGGGCGGTGACGACGCTTGAGGCGGTGAGCACGGCAAGCGAACCGAGAAATTTGCTGTAGCCGGATCTGAAACGTGCCGCTCGCGAACCGTAGAGCGCGGTTGCGACTGCAACACACAGCACGGCGACGTGGAGCCCCAGATACGAGCGCGGCGTGATATCGCCCAGGTGGTCGATTGGCGAGGTGCCGGATGTCATCTCGAACCAAATTACGATCACGCCGGCACTCGCCACGAGGCTGACGACGTTTGCACCGATCACGGCGCTCGCACGCGGGATCGATTGAGAAGAAGTGATCCAAACCGCCGTGGTAACAACGACGGATATCAGGAGGGCCGTGAGCAGCGCTAAAGACAAAGACCGGCACCTCCCGATTCGTTGTCGCGAGCTTATGGCAACCCAGGGAAACCGGTTAGGGCCAGCTCTTGCGCTCAACTTATTTTGGACTATATATTAACTCTCGAACAAAGGAGTCTGGATGTCTGTCAAAGCCTCGGTGCTTGACGTCAGTCGCGCGAATCGCGCACTGGCACTTCGACACGTTCTGATGTCGGAACAGGTGTCCCGTGGCTCGATCGCGGGCGCGACCGGGCTTTCTCCCGCGACAGTCACGAAGCTCGTTAACGAACTGATCGAAGAAGGCGTGCTCGTTGAGGCGGGTCATGAAGACTCCGAGGGCGGCCGTCGTCGAACGATCCTGGCCGTCGATCCGCGTGCCGCGATCCAGTTCGGGGCGGACGTGAGTGAGAACCGCGTGATGGTCGATGCGTTCGATCTCTCGATGACTCGCATCGGGCGCAAGGAACTCGCGATCGAAAATCGCTCGGTCGCGCCGACCGCCGTCGCGGACTTCATCGAGACCTCGGTCGCTGAGCTGATCGAGGCGGCAGGCATCTCTCGCGAGCGGGTTCTCGGACTCGGCCTTGGCGTGCCAGGCATTGTCGAGCATCCCGCCGCGGAGGGCAGCGCCAGCGTCATCCACGCCAAGGTGCTCGACTGGGACGAGGTTCGGTTTGCCGGCCTCGCCGATCGACTCGGTTTTCCCGTGCTCATCGACAACGGTGCGAAGACCACCACCCAGGCAGAGAGCTGGTATGGCTCAGCGAAGGGCGCAGACCACGCCATCCTCGTGCTGATCGGTGACAGCGCAGGCGCCGGAATCATCACAGACGGCCAGCTGTATCGCGGGTCTTCCAGCAGTGCGGGCGAGTGGGGTCACACGAAGATCAGCACGGACGGCCCGCGCTGCACCTGCGGATCGTGGGGCTGCGTCGATACGTTCGTTGGCGCAAGCTCAGTGCTCGAGCGGTGGGACGACGGCCAGGAGAACTGGTTCGGTCGCGAGGTCCAGGGTGTCGACGCGCTGCTGGATGCCTGGAGTGCGGTCGATGAGAGCGCGGTGGAGACCCTGCACGACGTCGTCAAGCACCTGGGGCTCGCGCTCTCCAATCTGATCAACCTCTTCAACCCCCAGAAGATCATCATCGGCGGATGGTTCGGCGAGCGAATCGCAGACCTTTTCCTTGAAGAACTGGCGGTGGCAACCCGCCGGTTCTCTCTCAAGCAACCCGGAGACGAGGCCACGTTGGAGCGGTCGGCACTCGGACAGGATGCGGCGACACTTGGCGCCGCGACTCTTCCTCTAGACCGCTTCATCGAATCGGGTTGGCCCCACACAAACGCTTAATCCCTAAGCACCCACGAGAAAAGGAATCGCAATGAAGCGACGCAACATAGTGTTCGCCCTGCTGCTCACAGCAGCGCTGGGCCTCGCCGGCTGTTCATCTGCAAACACGGGCTCCGGCTCGGGCGCGAACAGCGCCAACCCGAAAATCACCATCGCCTTCCTGATGCCCTGCTCCACCTGCGCATCACGGTTCGAGACCAAAGACAAGCCGTACTTCATCGCTGCGGTCCACAAACTCGACCCGAACGCCAAGGTCATCGCGAACAACGCGCAGGGCTCAGCTTCGACGCAGCTGACCCAGGCCGAGACCGCGCTCACCGACGGCGCGAGCGTGATCGTCGTCAGCCCGTTCACGGCCGACGCCGGAGCATCCATCGTTGCGAAGGCCAAGGCAGACAAGGCGAAGGTCGTCGCCTATGACGGCGGCATCACCGGAGCAGTGCCAGACGCATACATCTCGTTCCAGAACGAGAAGGCGGGCGAGTTGCAGGGCCAGTACCTGCTCGACAACCTGAAGGCGGGCTCGACGGTGGTGGAGATCAACGGCGACGTCACCTCCGCTCCCGGCATCGCGTTCAAGCAGGGTGCGCACAAGGTGCTCGACCCGGCGTTCAAGAGCGGGCAGCTGAAGCTCGGCTACGAGTCAGACACCGCGGGCTTCGATCCGGCAACCGGCCAGAAGGAAATCGAGCAGGCGCTGACCAAGCTGAACAACAACGTGCAGGGAGTCCTCGTTCCGAACGATGGGCTTGCGGCCCCGGTCATCGCGGCGCTGACGGCGCAGCACCTGAACGGCAAAGTGCTGGTCACTGGGCAGGACGCAACGGATGCGGGTCTCACGCAGATCCTCGAGGGCAACCAGTCGATGACCGTGTACAAGTCGCTTCACGCCGAGGCGGAAGCCGCCGCGAAGGTCGCCGTCCTCCTCGCTGAGGGCAAGACGGCCGAGGCGAAGGCGCTCCTGCCGACGTCGACGAACAACGGCACCGGCGACATCCCGTCGCTGCTGCTGAACCCGGTGACGGTCGACGCGAAGAACATCGCGACGACGGTGATCAAGGATGGCTTCACCACGAAGGCCCTCATCTGCACAGGCGCGGCGGCAGCCAAGTGCAACTTCTGAACCACGTGACCGGTGGCCGAGCTCGCGAGCTCGGCCACCGGCCGGTCCTCGAACTGCGATCCGTCTCCAAGAACTACGGACGGGTGGCCGCGCTGACGGATGTCAGCCTTGCCGTCTACCCCGGCGAAGTCGTCGCGCTCGTCGGCGACAATGGCGCGGGAAAATCCACGCTGGTCAAGGCGATCGCCGGCGCTCATCGCATCGACGGCGGACAGATCCTCGTCGACGACCAACCGGTGGCGATGTCGTCGCCGACGGAGGCATCCAAGCTCGGGATCGAGACTGTCTACCAGGATCTTGCGCTCTGCGACAACCTGGATGTCACATCCAACCTCTACCTCGGGCGCGAGAAGAACCGCAAGCGGTCCCCGTTTCTCGACCACGAGGGCATGGAGCAGCACGCCGGGCAGATCATCCGCGAGCTGTCGGCGCATCTGCCTTCGCTCGACAGCCTGGTCGCCTCGCTCTCGGGCGGCCAGCGGCAGGCGATCGCCGTCAGTCGTGCAGCGCTCTGGGGCTCGAAGGTGGTGCTATTGGATGAACCGACTGCAGCGCTCGGTGTCGCCCAGACAGCGATGGTCTACGACCTCATCAGACGACTGCGCGATCGCGGACTCGGTGTCGTCGTGATCTCCCACAACATGGCCGACGTCTTTGCCGTCGCCGACGCAATCTACGTGCTGAGGCTCGGTCGAAACGCCGGACAGTTCTCGGCCGAGACCGACACCCCCGAAACAGTCATCGCCGCCATCACGGGCGCAGACTCCATCAAGCCGAAGGCCGACGACAAATCATGACGACCACGACTCAGCCTCCCGCGCGGACGTCGCGGCTGGGCAAAGCAAGCCTGAGCAGCTACGCCGTCATCATCGGCCTTGCGATCGTCTGGATCGTGTTCCAGTTGCTCAGCGACAACTTCCTGTCGTCGAGAAACCTCTCGAACCTCGTGCTGCAGATCGCCGTGCTCGGCACGCTCTCGGTCGGCATGGTGATGGTGCTGATCATCGGAGAGATCGACCTGTCGGTCGGAGCCATTGCCGGGGTGAGTGCAGGCAGCATGGCGGTGCTCGTGAGCATCCTCCACTATCCGGCGTGGGTGTCAATCGTCGCGGCGCTCGTCATCGGCGCGCTGATCGGGCTGATCCATGGCACGGTCATCACCGCCATCGGCATCCCCTCGTTTATCGTCACCCTCGCGGGGCTGCTGATCTGGGAGGGCGTGCAGCTGGCGATCGTCGGCGACGGCGGGCAGATCGGGATCTCGAACCTGTTCATCCAGGGGATTGCGTCGACCTATGTGCCGCTCGGACTGGGATGGGGGCTTGCGGCGCTCGCCTTCATCGTCGTCGCAGGGCAGAGCCTCATTCGGCGACGGAGACGGTTGCGCGATGGACTGCCAGTGCGGTCGACCTTGCTCACCGTGGTGTTCGTGGCGGTTGTTGCCGTCGTGACGGCAGCGGTTACCGCGCTGTTGAACTCCTACCTCGGCATTCCCTGGGTGCTGGTCTTCCTTGCGGCGCTGGTATTCGGCTTC
>DASYEE010000020.1:0-7043 GCA_036499165.1 Galbitalea sp.
ATCGACTTAGGAACGCGATGACGGATGGACAGACACCAACACGGCCGGATCTCGGTGCGCTCTATCTAGTGCACGGTGACCGGCTCGTAAAGGTTGCCGCATACGAGTTGGCGAAATTCCAGCGCGTTCACGCGGCGCGCGCAGTTGTCGGGGACGTGTTCGCCAAGTTGATCGAGACTCCGCCGGCCAAGCCGATCAAGAACTGGGCTGGGTATCTGTCGACGCTCGTACGACGTCATGCGATTGACGTTGGCAGGGGCGAGGCGGCTGAGGATCGTCGCGTCCTACATGCGACCGACATCGCGAAGTCCGAGGCGGACGACCAATGGGACGCCGCCGACAGTCGGCTGGATGTAGAAGCTCTCTGGCCCAAGGTGGCTGCAGTGCTCGAGAACTTGCCGACCCCCGAGCGGCAGGTCATCGAGATGACCTATTCAAAACAGATCAGGAACAAAGACATCGCAACGAAGCTGAATGTCTCCGCAGGTCGCGTCACACAGCTTCGCAACGAGGCGTTGCGGCGCCTCCGAGACGCTATCCAGCCAAGCGAAGGAAGTTAGTCATGCAGTTTGACGAGTCCAAGAACGTTCAGGCCGTGGAGTTCAACGGCGACGACATCGATGACGATCTCCACGAGACTGCCGCCCTGGTTGCGGCACATTTTGCTCAACGGGCACCCCTTGCTGATGATCCGACCGCGCAGCTCCTCGGTCTTGTTCCGGATGCGCAACGCGCACTCGACTCTGCGGCGCTTCGTCGTGCCCGATCGGCGGCGAAGCTCGGGGTCGAGCAACTCGCAGACCGCCTGAGCGACCGCGGCTGGTCGGTCCGTCCGCCACTTGTGATCAGTTGGGAGTCCGGAGCGACGTCATCGGTTCCGCCTGCTTTGATCGCGGCTATTGCTGATGAGCTTCGAGTCGAGGTCACCAAACTCACCCGTCGGGGGAGTGCGCCGGCGGAGTCGCGGCTAGACAAGCTGCGCGACACACCGAGGCTTCAAGCGCTGCTCACTCGGCTGGCACGTGCCAGGTCCATCTCTGAGGCGTCCGCCTTTGCGCTGCTAGAGGGCAGTCAGTCGTCATTTGCTTTCCGTGGGGCGCCCGAGGACGAGCAGTACTTGCTCATCCTCGAACGCTTCGTCGATCAGCTTGAGAAGGACAACTGAGCGATGGGGAACGGCACCGATCGACTGGTGGAGCGAGCACTCTCGGGCCTCACCCCCGAGGTGCAACAGGCCTTCGCAGATGACCCGATCGGGACCGCGACGAGTCACCTTGGCCTTCGGGTAGCCGAAGTACCTCAGGTGTCCGAGCAGCGCGTCAGCGGCGGTCACTGTGACGGCGTTTCCTTCCTCGATCACGGCGTATTGCTGTACGCGCGGACGAAGAGCAAGCGGGAGAACTTCACCATCGCGCATGAAGTTGGCCACTGGCTCATCGACAACACGTCAGGCATTTACGACCGAATCGCCGAGCAGCCGAACCCGCTCATCATCATCGAGTCATTGTGCGATCGCATCGCTCAACAGCTCCTGCTTCCTGAGGCCACTATCGACAGGGTCTTGGACGGAGAGGTGTTGCGGGCCGAGCACCTTCAGAAGCTGTCACGGATGACGCATGCCAGCCGGGCGGCCTCCTCGATCGCGCTTGCTCGACGCCTTCCTGGGGCTGGGGCAGTCGCCTTCGCTTCGCGAGATACGGGCGCGATCGAGTACTCGAGCATTCAGCCTCATCCGGAGCACGGCTGGCCAACGGCCTTCCCTTGGCCAGGACAGGAGCTGCCTACCGGCAGTCCGCTTCTCAACCTCGGCTTCGGCCAGCGGTCGACCCGGTTGTCGGCATGGATTACGCCGTGGCGTGCCACTGCTGACTTCTACACGGACGGCTTCGCCGACGACTACTACGTCTACTTGGTATTCTCGGACACGAACCTCTGGAACATCACGACTGGCTTCGCTGCGCAAGCGCTGTCATTCGACCAGCGACCAACCCAGACGATCACCTGCTGCGGACGGACCAGGCAGGTCCGAGGGTTCCCGTGCAGCCGATGCAGGCAGATCGAATGCCCGACGTGTCACGAGTGTGCGTGCGACAAGCGGCGAACCCAGGAGTCGGCTTGTGCTCAGTGCGGCAACCTCGTCCTGCCCCATCTCCTCGATGCGGATGGCCTTTGTGAACTCTGTGCATGACGGAGGTATCTGCATCAATTTGCGCTGTCGGCGCTAAATAGTTGGGGCGCTGCATCGACTACTAAGTGAGGCCCCACACGGAGGCCAGGAAAGAGGCTCCACCGTGAGAGTGCATCAGTACACCGAGGGCGAGGTCCGCTCCTTCGACGTCGAGCCCACCGAGCGCCTGTCCGACCATCTCGTGTTCGCGGAGGAGTCCATCCTCTTCCTCGTCTCCGAGGAAGGACAGCCTGTCGCCGTCGACGTTCGCTTCGAGGAGGTGATCCTCGGTGGCTCCGGTGCCTTCGTGACCCACAAGCACCCGACGATCGAGGTCGTCGTCCACTACCAAGGCCGAGCGGTCCAGTTCGAGGTCAGCCCCGGCACCCGCGTCGACTCGGTGCGTGAGCGTGCCATCCGAGACTTCAGCATCGACGCCACCGATGCGGCCGACATCGGCATCCGAGTCCTCGGCGCCACCGAGGACCTCGACCCGAGCCTCCCGATCGGCCACGTCGTCCACGCGCACCACAAGATCGAGCTCGAGCTCGTCGCGATGGTGCACCCGCAGGGATGATCGCCACGGTAAACCCGAACCAGGAGCGCGTCGAGCTCGACCTGCTGGAGCCAGCGTTCCTGGACGGTGTCGAGCGAGGCAAATGGCGAGTGGTCGGTCTCCAGTGGCCTTACCTTCTGGTCGGCATCGCTGCTGGAGACGGAGGCGAGCTCGGCATGCGCATCGAGCTCGACCAGTTCCCGACGCAGGCGCCGGCGGGTATTCCATGGATCCTCGATGAGGATCGGGCTTCCACTATCAATGAGCTGCCGACCGGCGCGCGTGCCGAGCGGATCTTCCGATCGGGGTGGTCGCAGGGACATGAGTGGACGCCGTACATGGCGAGCGAGCGACTCGTGACTCGAGTGAACGAACACCCTGAGTGGCAGCAGATGTATCCATCCCGCGCGTGGAACGTCAGTCGTCATCTATCGTTCTACCTTGAGCAGTTGCATCGAGAACTGCGAACCTGTGGCATTCCGGTGGTGGCCCGATGACCAACGGACTTGCATTCTCGCAGCGGACGTACCGATACCTTGTCTCCGAACTGGCTCGACGAGGTGGCGGACGTCGCGAATCCGGCGCCTTCCTGTTGGCCCGACGGGGCCGACCGGCAGTTAACGGCTTCCGACAGGTCGATGCCTTCGCCCTGTATGACGACCTCGACCCGGACTGCCTGGTGGGGTCGATCGAGATGCATCCGATTGGCTTCAGCCGCCTGAATGCCCTCTGCCGCGAGCGGGGACTCGAGGTCGTCGGCGACGCCCATACGCATCCGTCGACGCATGTGTGTCAGAGCGACATCGACTCAAGCAACCCGATGGCGGCCTTCCCTGGCCACATCGCACTGATTGTTCCCCGGTACGCGCAGGGCCGTCCTGCCCTCCCGGAGCTCGGCGCACATGAGTTCCTCGGCAAGGGGCGATGGAACAGCCGCTTCGGGGGTGACGTGGCCGAGGTCCTGCGGATGCGCTCCGGGATCGCCCTTTGGTTCCTGGCTCGAGGTCCAAAGGAGGAAGCGTGAAGGAGCTCGACCCTGATGAGGTCAGCCGTGTGGTGCTGCTCGGGCTGCTCGACGGCAGCGCGAAGAGTCTCGACGAAGCGGAGCAGCACGCGGCTGATCGTGCGCTGAACGTCTTCGCGGTTACCTCCGAGCCCACTGATCCTTGCTGGCAAGCGGCGGTCACCACCGCGATTGTGGTCGCTGTTCGAGCGTTCGGCAGGGTGGCATTCATCACAAACTCGCCCGATGAAGTCCTGGCTCGCGGTCCTTTCCGAGGCCGTTCGCTCCGAGACTTCGCAGAAGAGCAGGGTGCTGCCGTGGCGCTTCCCGGCGACGCCTATACGCCCAGTCGAATCAATATCTCAATTGGCGACCAGCCTGGTGCAGTATTTGGTCGCGTCCTCCACGCCCGCTGGGACGGCTGGGTCGCCTCGGTCCACGACGAGGCGCCCGAGGCATCCGGTGGCGGCAACGTCGTCGCTGCAATCGGAGCGGCTAGCCTTGCGATCAGCGAAGCATTTCTCTTCTTGCTGGACCGTCCCGGATCCATAGCTGGGTACCGAGATCTGTCCATCAACCTGTGGGCAGGTGGCGGCGAAGCCCCCGAACTCTCGTTCGCCCCGGCGGGATGGTGGCTGGTCGGATTGGGGCACCTCGGGCAGGCCTACGCCTGGACGCTGTCCCACTTGCGCTATCGGTCGCCCGAGCTTGTTGAGGTGTTCCTGCAGGACACAGAGGCGACGTCTTTCGCGAACCACAGCACCAGCGTGTTGACGCCCAGGAAGACCAAGGTCCCGAAGACACGCTTGGTTGCCGACTACTTGGACCGCAGTGGATTCCAGTCGCGCATCGTTGAGCGTCGCATGAGTTCGGAGACTGTGCCCCGAGATGTGGAGCGTGGCCATGTGGCGCTCATCGGCGTCGACAACCTGCTGTCGCGTCGACTCGAGTCGCAGATGGGGTGGCACCGAGTGATCGACGCTGGTCTCGGCAACAAGCCGGCGACCTTCACGTCGATCAGTCTCCATTCGTTTCCGGGTGGCCGCGAGAGTAATGCGGTCGAAGCATGGAAGGACGACGAATTCCACCCTGATTCACTTCCGAACTCGCCCGGCTTTGAGGACCTCAGTAAGCACTTCGACGAGTGCGGGGTAATTGTCCTAGCTGGAAAGGCTGTCGGCGTTCCTTTCGTGGGTATGACGGCAGCGGCGATGGGTGTTGCCTCTGCAATCAGCGAGGTGCTCGGCGGAGGAACGGTGGACGTGGTGAACTTCGAGTTGACCAACGGAACGCTGAGGCGCGGCGCGGCGACTTCTGCTAGCGACATCAGTTTGCCCGCGCTTGAACTCTCGAAAAACTAAACCTTGGACTCGACCACGGCGCGACGAGTCCGAGAGCCATCTCTCTATGCCTCACGTTGGGCTCAGTGACAAGGTGCATCATGGCGGAGCTCGATTTGACCGCTCAGCCGACCGCGCTCCAGCGATCATCCCTCCCATGGTGCCCGAGCCGATCGCGGCCGTGACGAGCGCGACGACCAGGACGCCGATCCCGACGATCATCGCGATGCGGTGACCGGCGCGATCCACCAGGATGCCGACCACGGAGGCCAGGCCATACATGCCGGCCACGGTGCTTGGAGCGCTAGTGTCGACTCACCTTCGAGAAGGGAGCTTCGATGGCGAAGCCGGCTGCAGGGTTCTACGACGATGGCAACGGACGCCAGCGATGGTGGGACGGGACCAACTGGACCGACCAATACCAGGATGCCACTCCCACCGGCGGATTAATCGACCGGATACAGGCGGAGGCCGTGTCGGGTTCCCGGGCTCGGCCGGCGCCCCAGGGCATGAGCTACGTCGTGCTCCAAGTCGTCCTCAAAGAGAAGCTGTGGGGCACCGGTTCGGGTAACTTGACCGAGCTCGAAAAGGCCATCAATGCGCAGGCGGCTCTGGGCTATCGACTTCACACCATCACGACCGCCGCGTCGGGTAGCAAGGGCATCGGCGGCGGCGACAGGATTCAAGCAACGCTGGTCTTCGAGAAGCTCTAGGCGGTCGCAGGGCCGGGGCCCACAAGTGGCAAGGCATCCGCAAGGGCCAAAGTGGTTCTGCCTCCCACCATGACAACGGGCCGCCCACCCGAAGGTGACGGCCCGCTGCAGTTCAGCGATGCACCGCGTCTCAGCGGCGTCCGCGCTCCTTCTGGGCGAACAGCACGCCCGTGACGATGAGGCCGGCGGCGAACAGCACGGCGATGATGGTCGCCAGACTGGCGATCGAGACGCCGATGCTCGGCAGCAAGAACAGCAGGCCGAGGGCGGTCGTGATGATGAAGATGACGGCGGGAAGGTTGCGCACCTCCTTGCCGACGTACAGCACGATCGCGCCGATCAGTCCGGCGACCCCGGCGACGAGCGCCGCGATCGTGATCAGCACGGACGGCAGTGCGAGTCCGAAGGCGGCGAGGGCGAGCAGCAGCCAGCCGACAGCCGCAGCAATCAGCAGCACCTTGGTCAGCGTGGCGTTGACGGCGCCGATGCCGAGAACAGCGAACGCCGCCGTGATCGCGAGGTAGGCGATCGCGACCAGCCACCCGCCGACGGCGACGCCGACCAGGGGCAGGAGCACGGCGAGCGCGAGAAGCACGCCCGCCACGATGAAGATGATTCCGGCGGTCGAGCGCCGGGACATGGAGACAGCAGCCATTGGTTTCTCCTTGGGGGTGAATGGTGGCCCCGAGTCTAGGGGTCAGCTGGGCCGTTTCAGGGCATCCTGGAATCATGGCCGTGATCGAGGACGTCCTGGCGCTCGGCACCGAACTGGAGCGCTCCTACCCCGTCTACGTGCACGGGCGCTTGAAGTTCCGCGTCGGCTCGATGGTCTACGCGTCGTTCTCCCACGACCAGCTGGTGATGGGATTCGGGTTTCCGAAAGACGAGCGGGCCGCGCTGGTCGGCGGGGATCCGGTCAAGTTCCAACTGCCGGCGGAATCCGACATGCGCTACCACTGGGTGCATGCCACGCTCGCGGCGCTCGAGCCGGGTGAGGCGCGCGAGCTCGTCGTCGACGCGTGGCGCATGGTCGTACCTCAGAAGGTGTCGCGGGTGTACGACGCGACGCACCCATACGGGCCCGGCTGACTCGGGCTGAGGCGACCCGCGCGACACCTCGACGCCGCAACAAAAAATGCCATATAGTGTCTTCGCTGAAACATTCTATCCACGGAGGCACCTATGGCCGACAGCCGGATCATCGCGACAGGCATGGTGCCGTTCGTCCGTCGGTCCGACTCGACCGCCGACGTGCTGGCCGCGC
>DASYEE010000021.1:0-37166 GCA_036499165.1 Galbitalea sp.
AATGGTGGGCACTACTTACTCCTTGTGTTTACTGCACGGTGACAGCTGGTTCTGTTCACACGCATCCGCATTCCTTCCGGTTCGCACCGGAAGTTGTGGATCATGTGATTGTTTGCACCACCCGCGCGAGCCCAATCGTTCAGGCTGCTGAGTGATATGCCGTGGGGGCCGAACCAGATGGTTCGAACCCAGCGAGTGAAACGAGTGCCTGCGACCTGCAGCACCCCTGGATTAGCAGTGGCACAGCAAGAGCGCACGACAAAGCGCACACCTGCAAAATACTACCCGGTGCCCGACCGGAGGGTCAAATGACGACCGGTCGAAACGGGGGATGTTCGCTCAGGGCGCGACGCTTTGCCGACGTCAGGAGGGGTCGGTCGTACCGGGCGCGTATGCGACGCGCTCGTTAGGCCCTGGCACCGACCCGATGCGGGCGGCGTTGGCGCGCTCGTATTCGGCGCGCTTGGCCGCGACCTCCTGGTCGTAGGAGTCGCGGGACTCCAGGTTGCGTGCCTTCACCCTTCGCCCACGGGCCGCGATTGCTGCGCCCATCCAGAGCGAGACCTCGCGGGCCAGCAGGGCTGCCACAATCGCGGGTGCGCTGTAGAGGTACGCCGTGTACGAGGCCGCAGAGCCGGCCGCCTGCATGTTGGCCAGCAGAAGGAACGCGCCCGCCGTTGTCAGGTAGACGAACGCGCCGACGAACAGGCTGCCGAGGACGTGCGCGGCCCAGCCCGCTCGGTTGACGATGAGAACCAGGATGACGAAGCCAACCAGGAACAGGGCAACGGGAGCCCAGAAGAAGTTGGTGGTGATGAAGTCGAAGTCGACTGGTGCCGAGTTTGCGACATCCACGATCACTGTCACGAGCGCGTAAAGAACCGCGTAGACGATCGTCGAGATGATCGCGAGGAGCACTCCGACGCCGCGGTTGCCCCTTGCGGTCGGCGGCTTCGGCGCCTCGACGTAGACGACGTGCTGGGATGCCGGTGCCACCGTCACGGGAGGCGCCGCCACGTCTGCTGGTGCGGTCGGCGCGGTCTCGACTGCGGCCGGATCGGTCGTCGCAGCAACCGGCTCGGCTGCCGTCGGCTCAGCGACCGCGGTCTCGATCGGGACTTCTGCCGGCACGACCGGCGGGACTTCTCCGGTCGCCTCGGCGGGAGCCGCCGGCTCAACGAGCGCCACTGGCTCGGCTGCCGCAGTCGTCGGTTCTTCTGACTCTGGTGCTGTGTCGATCTCGGCCACGATGGAACTCCTCACCGCCCAAATGGGCGTCGTCAGTCGGTGGGAGCAAGCATAACGCTGGTGACCCGCCCAGGAATTGGGGATGGACGGGCCACCAGCGGGGGGCCTACGGTTACCTGTCAGCTAAGGCTTCGGGGTATCCGTGGGCGTTGGTGTCGACGTCGACAACGGCGGTGCCGTCGGCGTCATCGAAGGTGTTGGAGTGTCGGTGGGCGTCGGAGCTGGCACCGGGCTGTCGCCCGGCAGGGTTCCGCTGGTGCCCGGGAGGGCGAAAACCGTGCCCGTGAGGACTGCGGAGAAGCCGGAAGTCCCGTTAGCCTGGCTCGAAGTCACCGCGAGCTGGTTAACCAGGTACAGTCGCGCACCTGCCTGGATGTCACGGGTAAACCCGCTCACTCCGGCAAACGTGCCGTTGACTGTAACCACAACCGGAACCAACACGAGACCGCCGCCCGCCGCCGGAGTCGCCGTGGCGGTGGAGTCCGTCGACGATGTGGACGGCGTAGGTGTGGGCGTTGGTGTGGGCGTCGATGTTCCTGATGCCGCTGCTGCCGGGGTCGCCGGGACGGGGGCGGCATAAACCACCGCGTCGTTCACGGTGACCGACGTCAGTTGCACGTCGTCCTTGCTGCAAAGCGCGTTGATCTCGGTGATGAATGCCGCGATGCTCGCGTCCTGCGGGACGGATTGGCGCAGCAGCGACAGGCTGTCGTCGAGCGGTCCGATGTTCGCGAACTGCGTCTTCAAGCTGGCGAGCTTGGAGACGTTGGCAGCGTTCTGTTGGTTCAGCTGCGACACCTGGTCACTTGCCGCCGAAGCCTGCGACATGATGGGAGAGATGCCGAGGAACCACCCCATGATGATCACAATGGCGAGCGCGGCGACGCCGCCGATCGTCCATATCCTGTCTTTATTCATTGTCCTGACCCCCTATTTCGCTGCCGGGAAACGATTGGCGAGCGCGTCTTTGTCGATATGAATCGTCACGTCGACCGTGAAGTCGTCCTTCAGGCGGGTGACTGACCCCGGTGTGGCGTCCACGAAGCCGGTGAGCGTCGGAAGCTGGTTGAGCCACTGGGAGATGGAGTTTTGCGGGGTAGAGACCGTGACTTCGATCGTCGCAACATGCGGCCCCTGTAGCGGAACGATCACGGCGCCTGCCGTGCCGGTCGACAAGGCGCCCTTGACGCCCGTGATCGTCATGCCGCTGGGCAGAGTACCCTCGATCTCCTTGATGAATGGCTGCCAGGCCACCTCGGGCGCCGCGCCGGTGACCTGTGCGGTCTTGATGGCGGCCACATCCGCTTGCACCCGGGTTACAGCGCTGAACTTCGTCTGCTGGCTAAGCAGGGCGTCCGACGCGTTTTGGGCTGTGCGCTGAGCCGCCTGTGCCGAGATGAGCGACACAGAGGCGAGTCCGACGCCGATAACAACTAGCGCGATAGCGCCGATGAGAGCGATGCCCAGGCGACGCCGCACGACGCGAGCGCGACCGCGGGCGTGTACCTCTGGCGGCAGCAGGCTGACGCGCGGACTGCCTCCGATTGAAATGATGTCTGCGCTGCGAGTTGGCTTCACCGACTTCTCGACGCTGGCGGGTCGAAGGTTCGACCGAGTCTTAACTGCGCTGCTCATGCTGCACTCCCCAATGCAAGCCCGAGAGCCACGACGATCGAGTCCGCGCCGCCGTGGGCGGCATCTTGCTCGAACTTCTTGCTTACGGACACGTTCTCGAATGGGTTCCCGAGAACTACGGGAATCCGTGTGTTATCCCCCAGCGCCTGTGCGAAGCCAAGAAGCTTCGCACCTCCACCGGTCAGGATGATCTGACGCACGGGCAGGTCTGGCCTGGCCGTAGCGAAGTAGTTGAGCGTGTTGCGTATGCTGTTGAGCTGGTCGCCCGCGACGCGGTAGATGACTTCGACGATCGGGCGGTTCTCTAAGGCCACTCCAACGGTCGTGAGACCGAGCGCGCGCTTGCTGGTCTCCGCCTGCTCGACCGATAAGCCCAGCTCCGTCTTGACGGCCTCGGTAATGTCGCCGCCGCCGGTGGAGATGATCCGCACGAACTGCGGAACCCCCTCGTGAGCGATCACGATGGTAGACGTACTTTCGCCGATCTCCATGATGGCGACGGTGCCGCGACCATTGGCTCCGCGCAGGAACACTCGGCTGAGCGCAAACGGAATCAGGTCGACATCGGTCGGGTGTAGCCCCGCCAGCTCAGCAGCACTCACGTTCGCGACCACCGAGTCCTTGACCGCGGCCACGAGCAGCCCGTTGACGAGTGGCCCGTTCTCCGAAGCCGACTCTGAAATCGGGTAGAAATCGAGAAGCGCGTCCTCGACTGCCACGGGCAGAAGCTCCTGCACCTGGAACGGGAGCGACTCTCGGATGCGCTCAATGCTCATCTTGGGCACGCTCAGGTCGCGGGCGATCACCCGCTGGTTGCCGATGCCGAGGATGATCTCCTTGCTCGTGAAACCACCACTCGACCACAGCTGCTTGAGCGCGGTTGCGACTGTGGACGGCTCGAGAACCTGGCCGCGGGAAACCGCGCCCTCCGGTAGTGAAACGGATTTGTGGCGAACGATGTTCGGACGCGCCTTGGTGGCGTCCTTCACCTCCACAGCACGAATGCCGGTGTTGCTGATGTCGATTCCGACGATATTCCTGGCCATTGTCTATCCCCCCTATTCAATGCAGGTCTTGTTACGAATTCCCCAGCAGGGCGAGGTACGCGCCCCAGATGGATTGTCCGAAAAATATGCCGACCCAGGCGCCCGCAAGCATCCATGGTCCGAACGGAATTCCCGATTTGCGCTTGGCGCGACGGGCGAGGATCAGGATGATCCCGTACACCCCACCGAGCACGAAGGCCGCGAAGGTTCCGATGAGCAGCGAGCCCCAGCCCGACCAGCCCATAAAGAGGCCGAGCAGGCCGGCGAGCTTCACATCGCCGAATCCCATCGCATCCGGCCGAATGAACATCAGGATGAAGTAGACGGCAGCGGCCCCGACCATGCCGACTCCGGCCTGCACGAGCGCACCCCACGAACCGGTGAGGATGCTCGCAGCCAGGAACAACACGATGGCGACGAGGTAGCCGGGCACCACGATCGCATCCGGCAGCCGACGAACGTCAATGTCGATCAGGGCAAGTGCCACCGTGATCGCAACCAGGTAAAGGAATGCGATGAGCACCAGGGTGCTTGCCACCGTGGTCGGAGCCGTCGACAGGTTGGCGCTGGCGATCATGTATGCGGCGACGACCGCGAAGAAGACTGCCGTTCCCGCCTCGACCAGCGGATACCTGGATGAGATCCCGGTCTTGCAGTTGCGACACTTGCCACGAAGCAGCAGCCACGACAGCACGGGAACGTTGTCGTACCCCTTGATCGCATGCCCGCATTTCGGGCAGGCACTCGCGGGACGCACCAGCGACATGCCATTCGGCACGCGATAGATCACGACGTTGAGGAACGATCCGATCAGCAGGCCCAATACTCCGGCTGCGACAGCGATCGTGATGGCGAGGCTTTCGATGACGGTCACGGTGCGTACGCCCCCGAAATCAGGAACGGAGTCTTGACCTCGACCAGCTGGCTCACACCGTAGGTTGCGGCCACGGGCGAGAGGAACTTCGGCGGAGCCTCATACTGCAGACGACCGTCGTAGTTGTAGTTCTTCGTATATCCCTGCGTGATCGAGTTTCCGTTACTCGATTGGCCGACTGCTCCGCGAAACGTCTGCGCGATGGCTCCGAATACGCTCAGCGTTCCGCGATCGTCCGAACCCAGGCTGTAGTTCTCGACCTGGAACGTGTGATTGATCGACAGGATGGCTGCGTCGATCGTGCGGTCCTTCGGCAAGAGCGGCGAACCACTCGAATTGAACGGATTCCACACCCATATGGTGTTGTTTCCGACCAGCCCGAGCATGTCGGTGAGCGAGTTCGCGTAGGTGAGATCGCCGGTGATGTAGATGTAGTTGTCGGCGGTCATTGTCATTGTGCCGTGCATTCCGCCGGTCGCCCCTGCGGCGTTCTGTGTGTAGATGTCACCCTTGCGACACCCGTAGTTGACCGGGCTCGCCGCTGGAGTGCGCTCATTCGCCATGGGGAAGGCGAGCGGGCCGAACGTCCACCCGGACAACGTCGACGTGCTGTTGCAGGTGAAGCCCGACGGATATGACGTGGCTCCCCAGGCGTTCGGGTCCCCCGCCGTGGTGGGTACATCCTGAACGAAAATCAGGTTCGAGTTCAGGACGGAAATCGTTGCACCGCCTGACGAGCCGAGCGAACCCGTCGCTGTGCCTGGGACACCGCACTTCGCGGGTGTCGAGCCGACAGTCAACAGCCCGGTCGACGTGTTTGCTGCTACTTCTGTTGCCTTGGTAAAAGGAGAACGCACGGTCATCGTCCCGCTCTTGTTGAAAATCACGCTGGTCGGTCCGGTGTAAAGACACCCAGGATCCGCAACGGTCGGCAGATCTGACCTGACCTCCTGCCGCATCTGTGCGTTAGTCGGCGGCGGATCGAGCGTCGCAGAATGGGTCGGGGGAGAGTTCGGGTTGAAATGCGGTGCGCTGCATCCGCTCACCGAGTTGTAAAACGGCGGGTTGGGATCGCTGGTCGAGAAAGCACCGGTGAAGGTCGACCCGCAGATCTTGATGGTGTCATTGGAGTGCACGGGACCATTGATGACGTCATTCGGCGCGAATTGGATCTCACTGCACGACGATGAGTGGTTGACCTGCCAGTCGTAGGTAGGAACGCACGACGTGTTGGTCTGCTGTGGGTCACCGAGCTCGTACTTCGTGTAGTACATGAAATCGACGAACCCGTGCTGCTTCACGTTGGCGATGACGGTGCGCAGTGACGTTCCGACCTTGCCGGTGGAGCGGAGTCGGATTATCCCTGTCGAGTTGTACTTGCTGTTATCGACCTCGTAGCGGAAATACGCCTTGCTCAAACCAACGGAGGACGGGACTGTCGCCCAGGTGCCTGTTGCTCCCAGGCCGAACGCCGGGTTGGTGGTCTGCGGAGCGCTGACCGAGCCGGTCGGAGAGAACGTCGACGACGAGTTGCCAAAGAGGTAGTAACTGTTGTTGTTTGCGAGCCGCGCCTCGTAGTCGGAGATCCCGGCATAGGCAGCGGACTCAGCAGCGGCGAAGTCTGAATCGCCCTTCGACTTCTGTAGATTGCTCACGCTCAGGCCGATAGCCGCGAGCGCAAGGATCAACATGACCATGCCGATGCCGAGCACCATGATCATGGCAAAACCCTCGTCGGGCCGCTCGCGCATCCTGGCCAACTTCACGTTGATTTTGATCATGATCATCTTCTACTGGTTGAGGTTCGGCATGCCGACCGTGTTTTGGAGAGTCACGGACTGCGACGCAGTCGTGATGTTCGTTTCAACGGTCAGAGTGAGTTGGATCGCCGTGATCGAGTTGCGTTGCGCGAGCGTGAATCCCGTCGCCGGAACGGGCAATGCCGTGGCGCCAGCCATATAGGTGAAAGTCCACGGATTGGTGCCGGTAGGCGATGCAACGTAGCCGGCCAGGATTCGGGTGCTCTTGGGTGGCGTACTCGGTAACGGGAATGTCCAAAAACCCGCGCTCGACTGCGTGCCCGCCCACATGTCTTCCTTGAATTGCCTGGTAGTCGGATCGACGCGCAGTCTCACCTGCTCAGGCAACTGGGTCGTGGTCGATTGCAGGTTCACGTAGGTATACAGCACCACTGATTCGTTCGTGGCGTCGACGACCGCCGGATCGTTCGCCGCACTTCCGGAAACCGGGTTCGATGTTGCCGCCCGGATTTGCCTTGCGCCCTCATTCATCGCGTTCGACGCCTCCTTGGAGTTGACGTTGACCTCGCTGGCTGTGCCGATGACTTTGACAGTGCTGGCATACGTGCCGATCACGATCGTGGAGAGCACGGTCAGGATCCCCATCGCCACAATCAGTTCGATGAGGGTGATGCCGGCGTCCGGATTTATCTGGCGCGCGCGACGCAGCCGGTGAATGCGGGCGATCACGCTGGCTCCCTCGGGTCGAGGGTCATGTTGTTGCCGTTCAGCACTCCCGTGGTTCCGGTCGTTGCCGCTACCTTGCTTCCCGCGAGCGCCGCGAGGTTCGTCGTCTGACTGCCGCTCTTGAAGCTGTAGGTGCCGTAGGGCAGGGCGACGACGATTTTGCCCGACGACGGCGGTTTGATGGAGCCGAAGTTGTAGGTGACCGACGGAGCGCAGCCTGGATCCCCGGTGGACGAGGCCGGCGTCACCGTGGTTGCCGAGTAATACCGACTGCTCGTGCTCACGGTTAGTGTCACGACGCCCATCGGTACGTTCAGTGGCAGCGACTGGCCAGCCGTGACAGTAGAAGTTGGCGCCGCAGGAGCAGTCACATTCTTTCCCGCCACCGTTCCATCGGGCCACAGGGTGGGATCCACGTCGAGGCAGCCGGCAGACGCCTGGGTGGCCGGGAGGAATCCGCCCGCGTTGACTGTGTAGCTTGAGTATGGATAGAGCGGATAGGTGTAGGCGTTGCCGCTCGTGGGACCGCCAGCTGGCAGCGCCAGTTGGTCAACCCCACCAATAGTGCTCGAGAACGACGTGAGCAGATTGGTCGGCAGGTTCACCGTGCCGGAATAGTTCGACGCATAATTCACGACAAGGCTGCCCGACTGGTCCATCGAGAAACCGGCAGGGGTAACGGAACCGGCCGTCACAACCTTCGGCCCCGACGATGGATTGGTGCTCTGACTGCCATCGATGTAACCGCTGAGAGACGCATTGACCGAATACGTGCCCGGCGGAACCTTCAGGATGTAGCTGCAGCCGTCCGCATCGGTGACGGGCACGGTGGTTCCGGTCGATGGCGTGGTGGTGATGGCGACTCCAGGAACACCGATGCCGTCCTTGTCCTTGACCGAGACGAGGATGGTGCCGAGGGTCGGATCATTGATCGTGGTCTGCGGCGCGATGATGGTGTCTGCTCGAACCGGATTGCTTGCGATCATCCCAGGCCAGGTGACGGTGACGTTGACCTGCTTGAACTGAAGTGTGCCGCTGCCGGCGCCGCAGTTCGCCGCGGTGCCGTTTGAGGTAACCCAACTGATTGATGACTTGACGGTGTAAACAGTCGAATCGCCCGGTACGCGCACGGTGCGCGATCCGCTGTTGAGGTCGGAAGAGAAGATATCGCTGACAGCTCGATCGGCGTCGATCTGTTGTGCGGCGAGGTTCAACGCGACTTCGCGGCCCTTGCCGTCTTTAGCCGTGTGGAGGGTGGCGACGAGGGAGTACGCGACGCCTGTTGCGATGATCGCGAAGACCATCATGGCGATGACGACCTCGATGAGGCTGAGACCCGAGTCGGGTTCGTCACGCAGGCGCCGAAACTGGCACGCGATGTGTGCATTCATTGTCCACCCCCCATGGTGTCGATGCGCGGGTCGTGCGTGTGGGACGGGAAGATGGGGCGCCGCGCGAGAGCGGCGCCCCATCTCAGCGGCCGGGGATGGAAATCCCCGGCCGACGGTTGTTATCCAGCAGGAGTGAAGACCGCACCGGCGCACGTGCCCTTGGCGACGCCCAGCGACTCCGTCGCCCCGAAGGTTGTGCCGGTGACGCTGGTGCCCTCGATGCAGAACTTCGGCGCACTGGCATCGGTGATGTCCGCCGTGAACGTGATGGTGTCCGTGTTGGTGCTCAACGTGTAGCCGTACTTCGAGTCGAGACCGGCGGTCCACTGCGTGGCTGTCGGAAGAGCACCCTGATCGGTCTGGAACGCGATGACCGCAGTCTTCGCGTTGCCAACGTCGGTCTGCGTTGCGGACTCCTTGGCGTTGTTCTGGATGCCGAGGTAGACCGGGATCGCGATCGCGGCGAGGATGCCGATGATGATGACGACGACGAGAAGCTCGATGAGGGTGAAGCCCTCATCGTCCTTGAGCGCCGCGCGGCGCTTTGCGAGCGCCTCGTTGATGCGAATAAGCATGTGATTGATTCCTGTCTTTGCGAGTGAATGTTATGGACAGGGCCCCCATAAAGCTTTTGACCCCCACCACTGATATTCGTGGGCGCTGCCCGGATCCGTAATCCCACAAAGGGGGCACATTCGGGATTTTCGTCACCCCAATAAAGGGGTCATTGACCAGCGTTTCTCTTGAGTTGTGTGGAGTGATCGTCGCGTTAGCAGCCCGCGGGAAGCGCGGCATCCGGGTTGCCGGACACAACCTTCTGCACGCCGCTCTTGTCTGTTACGTAGTAGGTGCTTCCATCGCCGCCCACAGTGCTCGTGCTGATGCAGAAGCCGTAGGGCGAGCCGCTGCCCTTGACGTACTTGATAACGGCCGTATCGGCGCCCCTGGTGTAGCCGTCCTTGTGGGTCACCACCGACGAGATGTCTGAAGTGGTCGTCGGCCAGGCTCCCGTCGAGGTCTGCACGTTGATCACGGCGATCTTGGCATCGGCGAGGTCGGTCTGCACCGAGGCATCCTTCGACGAGGCCTGCAGGCTCAGGTAGACGGGGATCGCGATCGCGGCGAGAACCCCGATGATCACCACCACAACGAGCAGCTCGATCAAGGTGAAGCCGGTGTCATCCGTGTCTCTCGGGCGACGCGTGGTGCGCGACATAGCGGTAAGCAAGGACATCTCGGGCCCCCCAGTCCGGTTTGTCGTACTGCACGGGGCCAGGCGGCCCCGTGCTACTTGATCAGTGTGAAGATGTTGAAGATCGGCAGGTAGAGGCAGACGATCATGCCGCCGACCACGACGCCGAGGAAGGCGATCATGAGCGGCTCGATGAGCGCTGTCAGCTGTTCGGTCGTGGACTGCACCTCGTCGTCGTAGAAGTCGGCGATCTTCGACAGCATGGTCTCGAGCGACCCCGAATCCTCACCGACCGAGATCATCTGCGTCACCATGGCAGGGAACACGGACTCCTTCGCGAGTGGAGCGGCGATGGACTTGCCCTGCCGCACCGAGTCGCTGACCTTCTTGAGCGCGACCTCCATGACGTAGTTGCCCGAGGTTTCGCCCACGATGTTCAACCCCTGGAGGATCGGCACACCCGCGCCCATCATCGCGGAGAAGTTGCGAGTGAAGCGCGCGATCGCGATCTTCTTGAACAGGTTGCCGAATACGGGCAGCCTGAGCTTCAGCGGGTCGACGACCTTCCGCACGCGCTCGGTGTTCTTGTTCTTGCGCCACCACACCGAGAAGATGATGGCTGCCACGATGCCGATTGGTGCAGCGTAAACCATGACGCCCGAAAGGAAAACGAGGAACTCGGTCGGAGCAGGAAGCTGGCCGCCCAATTGGGAGAACAGCTTCGCGAAGACAGGCACGATGAATAACAGCATGGCGACGACCGCGACGCCGGCCATCACCAGGACGATAACCGGATAGGTCATGGCCGACTTGATCGTGCCGCGCAGCTTGGCCTCGCCCTCGAAGTTCTTGGCGATCGTCTCGAGTGCGTCATCCAGGAATCCGCCGGACTCACCGGCGCGAACGAGGTTGATCATGATTGGCGGGAACTCGACGGAGTGCTTGTACAGGGCGTCGGAGAACGACGTGCCGGACTCGATGTCGCGCGTGACCTGAATGAGGATCTTCGACAGCGGCTTCGACTCCGTCTGCTCGCTCAGGATAGTGAGAGCGCGTAGCAGCGACAGTCCTGAGCCGATCATCGTGGCCAGCTGGCGACTCATGATCGCGAGATCCTTGAGACCAACGCCCTTGCTGAATCCCGGGATGTTGAGCTCGCGCGACAGGCCGGTGCCCTCAGCGGACTCGGCGATCGAGATGGGCGAGACGCCCATGCTGCGAAGGCGACCAGCGACGACAGATTCCGAGGCGCCGTCCAGGCGACCCTTGACGATCTTGCCTGCGGAGTCGCGGCCCTTATATGCGTAAGCCAGCGTTGCCATTAGTGCGACCCCCCAGTCGAGAAAGCGTCTCCATAGTCAATTGACGATGCCGCGATCGCGCGGTCTGCCGCGTCCTGCGACGGCTGCACGCGGTGCACCATCTGCTTGAGCGCCTCAACGTCCTGCGCCTTTTCTTCCGCGGCCTTCTGCGTGATGACGCCGGCGTCGACGAGGTCGGCCAGATGGCGGTCCATCGTGTGCATTCCGAGGTCGCCACCGGCCTGCATAGCGGACGAGATCTGGTAGGTCTTGCCCTCACGAATGAGGTTCGCGACAGCGGATGTCGCGATCAGCACCTCTGTCGCGACGGCTCGGCCGTGTCCGCTCGCCTTCTTGACGAGGGTCTGGCAGACAACCCCCTGCAGGGTGGCGGCGAGCTGCGAGCGCACCTGGCCCTGCTGGTGCGGCGGGAAGACGTCGATAATACGGTCGATTGTCTGGGCCGCATCCTGTGTGTGCAATGTCGCGAAGACGAGGTGACCGGTTTCGGCGGCGGTCAGCGCCACTGAGATCGTCTCGAGGTCTCGAAGCTCACCGATCAGGATGACATCCGGGTCCTGGCGCAGAACGTGCTTGAGCGCGTTACCGAAGCTATGGGTGTCCGCCCCGACCTCGCGCTGGTTGACGATCGACTTGCGGCTGGTGTGCATGAACTCGATCGGGTCCTCGACCGTCATGATGTGGTCTGCACGAGTGCGGTTGACCACGTCGATGAGCGAGGCGAGCGTTGTCGACTTGCCGGAACCGGTAGGACCGGTGACGAGCACGAGACCGCGAGCGAGCGTCGCGAAACGAGCAACAGAGTCTGGCACGCCGAGCTCGGCGAGCGGCTTGATCTCGGTGGGGATGAGACGGAAGGCCGCACCCATCACCTCGCGCTGCTGGTAGAAGTTGACACGGAACCGAGCGTTTGCAGACACCGTGTACGCGAAGTCGAGCTCCAGTTCCCTGTCGAACTGCTCCCCCTGCGCATCGGACATGATGCTGCGAAGGGCGGTCCTGACCTTGTCCTCGCTCCAGGGCTCGGTGAGCGAACTCGGCATGAGAGCGCCATCGACGCGCACCATGGGCGGCATCTTCGCGCTGATGTGCAGGTCGGATGCGCCGAACATGAGAACGTCACGAAGTGCGGCGACGAGATCTGGATCGGCGTTTTCGTCAGTCATCTCCTCGCCGAAGTCGACGTCGACGTTGCGCACCTTGGCGACGGCGGGCTCGTTCGAGCTCTTGGCCGGTTCAGGGAACAGGCTCGGGTCGATCTGCGGCGGCGGGAAGCTCAGGAAGTCGGTCGTCTCAGCGACCGGCGCGGCGAAGTTCGCCGCAAGAGGCTGGAAGTCCTCGAAGACAGGAGCAGGCGCATCCGCCATGCTCGCGTCGAGCGGCACGCTCATATAGCCAGGATCAACCTGGATGCCCGGTGCTGGTGTACCCGTCGCGGACGGCGTCACGATCTGCTCGAAGGTTGGCGCAGATGGCACACTCGGAGCCGACGAAATGGCCGGCACAGCGGCGACCGGCGCGGGAGCCGAAGGGACGGGCGCAGGTGCGAGATCGAAGACTGTCGCTGGCGCCGCGGGCGTGGGCGTGAATGCCGGTGCAGGCACCGAGGCAACGATCGGGGCAGGCGCGGAAACGACGGGCGGCAACGGCGCGGAAACGACGGGCGTAACCGGAGCTGCGGACGCCTGAGCCGTCGGAGGCGGGAACGACGCCGTCGGGGCGCTCGGCGCACTCGGCGCACTCGGAGCGCTTGCAGCGGCGGGCGCGGTCGGCTGGAACACCGGCGCTGGCACGTGGTACGCGTCGGCCGGAGCGGGTGGCGGGAACGTGAGACCCGGAGCCGGCGGCATGCCGGTCATCGGGTCGAGCACCACGGGGGCGGAGGGCTGGGCAGCCTGCGGCCAGGCGGTAGCGGGCGGCGCACTAGTGGCGGCACTCGGCGGCGGCGCCGATGCGTAACTACTAGGGCGCGCGCCCGCTGCTGGCGGCGGGAAGCCACCCGGCGCCTCATCGGCGCCAGTCACTGGAATTTCATAAATCGGCTTGCTCATGTCTTGTCCCCCCAAGGGCCGTTAGGCCACGACCCGCAAAATCTCTTCGATCGATGTGTCGCCCTGGATGGCCTTCTGCCATCCGTCCTGGCGCAGCGTGAGCATCCCCTGCTCTCGCGCGACGCGCCCGATCTCTGCACTCGACGAACGAGCAACCGCGAGGCGCTCGATCTCTTCCGTAACGGTCATGACCTCGTGCACCGCAATGCGGCCGCGGTAACCCGTGTTCGAGCAGTTGGTGCACCCGACCGGCTTGAACAACGTCGGCACGGCGCTGACGGCCGGGTCGAATCCAATGCGAAGGTTCACGAGATCCTGCGCCTCGGGTGCGTACGGTGCCTTGCACCGCTCGCACAGCCGGCGAGCGAGTCGCTGGGCGACCACGCAGTCGAGCGCTGAACCGACGAGGAACGGCTCGATGTCCATCTCAGTGAGACGGGTGATCGCACTCGGAGCGTCGTTGGTGTGAAGAGTCGACAGCACGAGGTGGCCGGTGAGCGATGCCTCGATGGCGATCTGCGCAGTTTCCTGGTCGCGAATCTCACCAAGGAGCACGACATCCGGGTCGGAACGAAGGATGGATCGCAGCGCACTCGCGAAGGTGAGCCCCGCCTTGACGTTGACCTGGACCTGATTGATGCCCTTCATGCGGTACTCGACCGGGTCTTCGACGGTGATGACGTTGATCTCGGGCTTCGCGACCTCGGTGAGCGTCGTGTAGAGCGTCGTCGACTTACCCGAGCCCGTTGGGCCCGTGACGAGGATCATGCCGTACGGCTTCGAGTACGAGGCCTTGTACGCGGCGGCGTTCCGCTCGAGCAGGTGAAGCCCGTCCATGCTCATGGTCGAGCCGTTGTTGTCGAGAATACGCATGACGACCTTTTCACCGTAAACGGTGGGAAGGGTGGCGACGCGGAGGTCGATCTTGCGGCCGGCGTGGCTGACCGACATGCGGCCATCCTGAGGCTTGCGACGCTCAGCGATGTCGATCTCCGACATGATCTTGAGGCGCGAGATGACACCGTTTTGAATCGACTTCGGAGCCGTCTGCATCTCGTGCAGCACGCCGTCGATACGGTACCTGACGCGCAGGTCGTGCTCAGCGGGCTCGATGTGGATGTCAGACGCCTTGTCCTGGATGCCCTGGCTGATCAGCAGGTTGACGAAGCGCACGATAGGCGCGTCATCCTCGTGCGTCTCCTGGGCCTCGGCGAGAGCGAGTTCCTTGGAGCCGCTCTCCTCCTCGAGCACCGTGGTGAGCGAGTTGATCTCGTTGTCTGCGCGGTGGAAGCGATCGATGGCCGCGCGCAGATCGCCGCGCTCCGCGACAACCGGACGGGCCTGCATGCGGGATGCGGCGCGAACGTCGTCGAGAGCGAAAACGTCGCCAGGGTCGACCATGGCAACCATGAGGTAGTCACCGGCGATGCCGATGGGAAGAACCTCGTGCCTGCGGCACATCGCGGCCGGCACCATGGCGACCGCAGCGCGGTCGACCGGGTACTCGAGCAATTCGACGAACGGAAGTCCTGCCTGTGCAGCGCGCGCGGACGCCAGCTGCGTTTGTGTGACGACTCCCTGGTCGAGGAGTTGCAGAATTGCCTGCTCGTCCTTTTCGCGTTCTCCGGAAATCGTGTCGAGTTTCTCGATGGGAACAATCCCTCGGAGAATCAAGATCTCAGTTAATGACGCCACGCCGTTTCACCCCCCATGGTGTGCGGTACGACAAATTCTTGCCAGATAGCAAACGTAACCGCGGCGTGGCTACCGCACCATACCCGCGATTGGGGGTAGCGATCGGCGCAAATTGTGCCGGTCACGCAACCTTTGCGGTCGCCGCAGACACGAATCTCGCGGACGCGTAGCCGGCAAGCGACTCGGTGATGGCGAGCTTGATCGTCTTGCCCTTATAGGTCGTGCCGGACAGCGTCAATGTCGACTTGGTCGCGTTCTTGATAGCGGTCGTGATCGTTCCGCTCACGGAGTACCACTGGTAGCTGAGCGCGCCGCCGACCGGCAGGGACTTCATGGATGTTCCGGCGGTGAGAAGCTGCCCGGATTTTGCCGTACCGGTGATCTTCACCGTGAACAGCGTCAGCACCTTGAGGGAGGCCGTGCTCGTGACGCTCGTGGTTGCGGTCGTGTACCCCGTCGCCGATGCGCCAACCATAACGACCAGTGCGAAATCCTTGTCGGTTGCTGTCACGGTGTGGGTGGCCGCGGTAGCCTGGGCGATCGCCGTCCGGGTGCCCGCCCCGTTCACCCGGTACCACTGGTAGTGGAAGGTGGATGCCGTCGGCGCCCACCCTGCGTGCCCCGCCGTCAGCGTCGTCCCCACCTGCGCCACGCCCGCAATCGTCGGCTTTGCGGTTTTGATTGTGCCCGGCGACACAACCCGCCCGGTTGAGGAGACGTATCCCGTCGTCGTGTAGCCCGTCTTTGCGCCCCGGACCTGCACCATGAGGTCGTGACCGCTCAGCGTCGCCGAGGGCGTGTAGCTCGCCGCGGTTGCCTTCGAGATCGCGGTCCACTTCGTCGCCGTTGTCGTCTTGTAGTACCACTGGTAGGCAAAGCTGACGGGCGCAGGGCCCCACCCGCTCGTTACCACCGTCACGGCGACGCCAACCTTGGGCACTGCAGACAGCGCCATGGCGGTCGTGGGCCGTGTGATCGTGCCGCCCGCGATCTTGGCCGTCCCTGCGCTCGCCTTCGCGAGGCTGGCGTAACCGCGCAAGTGCGCTGTCACGGTCACCGTGATGGTGTTCGCATAGTCGGCGCCGCCCAGCAGGTAGGTCGCTGCGGTTGCGCCCGCGATCGCCTTCCCAGCGCGATTCCACTGGTACGTAAAGCTGTCCGGCGTCGGCGACCACGTACCCACGGTGACGCTGAGCGGACTGCCCACTTTGGCTGTGCCGTGGATGACCGGCGTTGCGGCGGTCAGCACACCCGCCGCGACCTTTGCGGTCGGCAGGGACGATGCGGCCGCCTGGGCATACCCGGTTGCCGAGGCCGTAACGGTCACGGTGATGGGGAAGCCGACATCGTCGGTCGTCGCGATGTAGGTCTTTGACGCGCCATCCTGCACGACAAGGCCGTTGACCCGCCATGCGTAATCGAACTTGGTCGCCGGGGTCGTGGCGGGAGCCCACGTGCCAGGGACGGCGGTGAGCGCGGAGCCGACCCGGACGGTTCCCGAGATCTTCGGTGTCGGCACCGTCGTGAACGTGCCAGTGGCGCCGACGGCAGCGGAAAGGGCCGAGTACGTCACGTAGCCGGTGAGAGCCGATGTCACAGACGCGGTCAACGTGTGCCCGGCATCGGCGGTGGTGAGCACATAGGTCGACTTGGCAGCGCCCGTGATCGCGACCCCGTCGCGTAGCCAGGCGATCCTTGTGGATGCCGGGCTCGGCGAGAGAGTCGACGTCACCTTCTCCGTCAGGGTGCGGCCCACAGTGGCGATGCCCGTCACAGCGATCGTCTCGGCGCCCCCGAACAGCGCAGGCGTTACCTCAGCGGTCGCGGCGGAGGCGATCGGCAGGCTCGTCGCGTAACCGAGCTCTGAGCCGACGACGGTGACGTGAATCGCATGCCCGACATCGGTTCCGGCCACTTGGTACGTGGAGGTGGTTGCCCCCGTGATCGCCACGCTGTCGCGGTACCACTGATACCCGAACAACACGGTGCCGGGCCCCCAGGATCCGGGAACCGCGGTCAGCACCTCACCGAGCGCCCCCGTGCCGGTGATCGTCGGAACGGCACTGGTCAGTGGTGCGAGCCCAATGGTCGCTGTCGATGCGGTTGCCACAGTCCTGTCGGCATAGTCGGCCGCGCTGGCCGTCACCGTCGCACAGATGGTCTTGCCCGCATCCCCAGGTTGGATCAGATACGTCGATAAGCCCGTGCCCTGCTGCAATGCGGTCCCGCCGGCGGTGCACGGGCCGTACTGCCAGTAGTAGTAATAGCTGGTGGGCGTCGGGCTCCACGTACCCGTGTGGGCCGTGAGCGTCTGGCCAACGATTGCAGAGCCGGTGATAGCGACCGATCCTGCGGTCGTGAAAATGGCATTCGCCGGAATCACAGCGCCAGACAGGGCAGACGAGGCACGATAGCCGGCCTTGGTGGCCGTTACCGCGACCGTGAGCGAATGTGAGACGTCCGCCACGAGGGCCTGGTAGCTGGCTGCGGTTGCACCGGCGATCGCAGCCCCGTCGCGATACCACTGGTAGGAAATGGCGTCCTGGGCCGGAGCCCAGCTTCCCGTGAGGTTGGCCGTGTAGTTATTGAGCGCACTCGGGCCCGAGACTGAAACCGAGGGTGCGGCGGTGAAGTCGAGCGCCACGACGGTCGCCGTCTGCGCGGAGGCCACGGACCGGGTCGTGTATCCCGTCTCGGTTCCGGTGACCTGCACGCTGACCCTGGTGCCGATGTCTGACGCGCCCAGCACGTAGTCGATGCCCGTTGCACCCGGGATGATCGCACCGTCGCGCAGCCACTGGTAGCCCAGGGTCACGGTGTTCGGACCCCATGGCGCCGAGTTCGCGTGCAGGCTCTGGCCGAAGCTCGGCGTGCCTGTGATGGTCGGGACGGCGGTGTTGAGCGTTCCGCCGGTGACGGCCGAGGTCGGCGCCGAGGTCGCAGAAACCGGGGTGTAGCCGGTCTCCGTTCCGGTGACACGAACCGAGATCGTCTTTGCGGCATCCGCCTCGGCGACCGTGTATGTCTGACCAGTCGCGCCGACGATGTCCGTGGAACCCTGCACCCACTGGTACGTGAGTTCTACTGTGCCGGGCGCCCACGTTCCCGCAACGGCCGTAAGCTGCTGGCCGACCACCGCGCTGCCGGTGATGGATGGTGTGGCGGGCACGAGGACGCCCGACGCAACTGCCGCGGTTGGCGACGAGGTGACGGTTGCCGAATCGTAACCGGCCTCCGATCCCGTGATGCGCACGGTGATCGTTGCCCCGGCATCCGCGCCGGTGAGGGGGTAGGTCGAGTCGGTCGCGCCCGGAATATCCGTCGAACCACGCACCCACTGGTAGGTGAAGTTGACCGTGCCCGGAGTCCAGGCGCCCGGGGAGGCAGTCAGGGTGGCACCGACTGCTACCGTCCCGGTGATGGCGGGCGTGCCCGGCGTGAGCGTGCCCTGCGCGACGTTCGCCGTTGCGGATGAACTGGCGGAGGTGTCCGCGAAGCCACTCTCAGACCCGGTAATCCGCACCGTGATCGCGCTGCCAGCGTCCGCGCCGACGAGCGAGTAGGTCGACGCATTCGCGCCGAGAATATCGACCCCGTCGCGCACCCACTGGTACGCGAACGAGACGGTGCCCGGAGCCCAGCTGCCTGGCACGGCGGTTAGCGTCTGGCCGACCGTTGGGGTGCCGAGAATCGTCGGGGTGTCCGTGATGATGACATCCGATGTCACGGGAGCCGTCGCGGCGGTCGTCAGCGTCGAGTCGACGTAACCTGTGGTCGTTGCGGTGACCGCGGCCGTGATCGTGTCACCGTAGTCGCCGGTGACCGGCGTGTATGTCGATGCCGTTGCCCCGTCGATGGCGACGGGGGCCGACGCGCCGACCGTGCGGAACCATTGGTACGAGACGCTGTCTGGCGTCGGCGTCCAGGTGCCGTCAGAAACCGAGAGCGGCTCTCCGATCACCGCAGTGCCCGTGATCGCGGGAGGCGTGACGTTGACGAACGGCTGCCGAAGGTCGTAAGCGGCTGTTGTAACGGTCGCGGGGGTGAAGCCATCGAGCGACGAGGTGAGAGTTGCTGTCAGCTGGTGGCCCTGGTCATCGGCGACGAGCCGGTAGTCGAAGTCCGTCGCCTCCGGGATCGGCACGCCGTCGCGGTTCCACTGCACCGACATCGTGGCCGTGCCAGGGGTCTGCGCGAGACCCGTGAGTTCCAGGAGCCCGTCCGACGCGAGGTCGCTGTCGTCGATAGCCGGAGTTCCGACGAAGGCCGGCCCGCCCGAGTGTGGGGTGACCAGGATGTTGCCGAGGTCGACCTGGGTGCTCTCGCCCGGCAGGTCGACCGGGGTCGCGGACTCGAACGAGGACGCGTTGTCGTACCAGACGGTGTCGTAGGGGGTGCGGGTCTGCGTGACATCCGACCCGGCTCCCAGCTCGTCGTCGAAGGAGAACTTGTAGCTCGACCATCCGTTAGCGGGCTGACGGAAGTACCCGTCCGCGTCAGTGAGGAACCCGCCGGAGCGTGGAGACACGTAAAGGTGGGAATCCGCGTTGTAGTGCCACGGGATGTAGCTCATGTACGGAACACCGTCGCCAGCGGCATCCACCACCCGCCCCGTCACGGTCGCTTCGTCGCTGAGGTCGAAGTTGATTCCCGACATCGAGGTGCCGGCCGTGATCGACAGCGGGGTCGCGCCGGCAGCGGTCGAGGAGTGATCCCACCACTGGTTGTTGTAGTACTTCGTCGCGAGAGCGGAATCGGAGGAGACTACGGCACCGGTCGCACTGACGATCGTGTCAAGCGGGCTCACCTGGCTGAGCGTGTACTGGCCGCTGCTGTCTGTGCTCGCGTATTGCCCGCCGTCCTGGCCGGGGGGACTGGCTGAGACATCGACACCCTGGATGGGGTTGCCGGACGAGTCCTTGACGACGCCGGTGATGGTCGATGCGCGATCGAGCTGGATGTCCTCGGTCGCCGTCGTCGAGGTCGGTGACAGCTCGAACTGTGTCGCGTGATCCTGCTGGACCTGGTTGCCGAGCCACACGTGCACATAGTCCGCGGCATCACCCGACGCGTCCCGGTTGAACTCGAGGGTGTAGTCGGCTGTCGCATCCTCCGGACCGAAGTCGAGTTCGTACTCTCCGTCGGAGTTGGTCCACGCGTATTCGACGCGCGATGGGTCTGTGCCCTCGTAGAGCTCGACGAGGATGTTGTCGAGGGGCGCCGGGGTCGAGCCGGTCGACGGGAGACCCGTGATCGTGCCGGTCACGACGTAGCCGGTTCCGGAGACCTGGGTCCAGTCCGGATACGCCGACTGGTCCTGGTAGCCGGGGGCGGACCCCGTCACTTCAACGGTGATCTGCTGGCCAGCATCACGCTTCGTCAGGGCATAGGTCGATGCGGTTGCGCCGTCGATCGAGGTGAAGTTGCGTTGCCACTGGTATGTGAACGTGGTTTCCGCCGGGCTCCAGCCGGACGCGTTGGCGTCGACGGTCAGGGTGGAGCCGACATCCGGAGTGCCCGTGACCGTGGGCGTCCCCGTCGTCACTCGCGGCTCACCCACAGGGTCGCTCGGGTCGGAGGTCTCTGTTGTCGTCGTGTAGCCGACCTTCATCGCGGTCACGGCGACCGTGATGACATTGCCCTGATCGTCTGCCGTCGGACGATATTCCACGTCTGTTGCGCCGTCGATCGCGACACCGTTCGCGAACCACTGGTAGCTGTAGCTGTCCGGGCTCGGCTCCCAGTCACCCGGAGCGGCATCGAGGTACGCGCCGACGAACGGCTGGTCGTAAAAGGTTGGGGTCGGGGTGTTCGTGAATGGAGTGCTGTCGGCCTGAGCGGGCGCAACGCCGCCGGCGAGGGCGCCCGCGAGGCCGAGCGAGATGGCGGCGAGCGCACTCACAACCGTGGTGAGCCGGATGCGAGGCTGGGCAGCATTCTTCACGAGAAAGTCCTTCTGGAGTCGCCAGAGGGCACGAGTAATTCCCCCCGAAATGTCACATTAGCTGAATGATCGCCAACAAATCGAGGTTTCTTGGCAAACCGTTGCCGAGCAGCAACTATTCGTTTACCGCGAACCGCACGCGAAATCGCGCCACTAAACGACGAAAGGCCCCCGCGCGAGCGGAGGCCTTTCGTTCGCGCACTACTAGTTGTATGTACCCGGGGTGTAGTCGTCAGACGAGAAGCTGTCGAAGTCGACGAAGCTCAGGTCGGACTCGTTGAACACCGACTCATCCGTGAAGATGCGGTTCGGGTAACGCTCTGCCTTCGCCTCCTCGGTGGCTTCGACCGATACGTCGCGGTACTTGGCAAGGCCAGTACCGGCCGGGATCAGCTTTCCGATGATGACGTTCTCCTTGAGGCCCATCAGCGGGTCGGACTTGCCCTCCATAGCGGCCTGTGTGAGAACACGCGTGGTCTCCTGGAACGACGCGGCCGACAGCCACGACTCGGTTGCCAGGGATGCCTTGGTGATACCCATGACCTCCTGGCGAGCCGAAGCCGTCTGCTTGCCCTCGGTGAGAGCAGCGCGGTTGAGCTCGTTGTACTTGAGCCGGTCGACCAGCTCGCCAGGCAGCAGGTCGGTGTCGCCGTGCTCGACGACGGTCACCTTCCGCAGCATCTGGCGAACGATGACCTCGATGTGCTTGTCGTGAATCGGGACACCCTGCGAGCGGTAAACGCCCTGCACGCCGTCGACCAGGTGAAGCTGGACCGCACGGACACCCTTGACGCGAAGAACTTCCTTCGGGTCGAGGTTACCGATGTGCAGCTGCTGGCCGAGCTCGACGTGCTGGCCGTCCTCGACGAGGAGGGTCGCGCGCTTCAGGACCGGGTAGATGTGCGGCTCGTCGCCGTTATCCGGGGTCAGGATGACTTTGCGGCTCCTGTCCGTGTCCTCGATCGTGATGCGACCGGCGGCCTCGGCGATCGGGGACGCACCCTTCGGGGTACGAGCCTCGAACAACTCGGTGACGCGCGGCAGGCCCTGCGTGATGTCATCTGCGGAAGCGACACCACCCGTGTGGAAGGTCCGCATCGTCAGCTGGGTACCGGGCTCACCGATCGACTGCGCCGCGATGATACCGACGGCCTCACCGATGTCGACGAGCTTGCCGGTTGCGAGCGAACGCCCGTAGCAGACAGCACACACACCGACGGCCGACTCACAGGTGAGCACGGAGCGCACCTTGATGTCGTTCACGCCAGCGGCGAGCAGCTTCTCGATCAGGACGTCACCGACGTCGTCTCCGGCCTCGGCGACAACCTTGCCCTTGGCATCCACCGCGTCAGCGGCGAGGCTGCGAGCGTAGACCGAGTTCTCGACGTTGACATCGCGGACCCAGGCGCCGGAAGCATCCTGGATTGCGATGGGCATGTCGAGACCCTTCGACGTACCGCAGTCGTCTTCGCGGATGATGACATCCTGCGAGACGTCGACGAGACGACGGGTCAGGTAGCCGGAGTCTGCCGTCCGCAGAGCCGTGTCGGCCAGGCCCTTGCGAGCACCGTGGGTGGAGATGAAGTACTCAGCCACCGACAGTCCCTCGCGGTACGAGTTGACGATCGGGCGAGGGATGATCTCACCCTTCGGGTTCGACACGAGGCCACGCATACCGGCGATCTGGCGAACCTGCATCCAGTTACCACGAGCACCAGAGGAGACCATGCGGTTGATGTTGTTCGACTCAGGAAGGTTGTCTTCCATCGCCTTGGCAACCTCAGCCGTTGCACGGTTCCAGATCTCGATGAGCTCCTGGCGACGCTCGGCCTCGGTGGTCAGACCCTTGTCGAACTGGTCCTGGACCTTGGCGGCCTGCTTCTCGTAGCCCGAGATGATCTCGCGCTTGTTCGGAGGAGTCAGGATGTCGCTGAGCGCGACGGTCACACCGGAGCGGGTTGCCCAGCGGAAGCCGGCATCCTTGATCCGGTCGAGCGAGGCAGCAACCTCAACCTTGGGATAACGCTCGGCGAGGTCGTTGACGATCGCAGAGAGCTGGCCCTTGTCAGCAACGGTCTCCATGTACGGGTAGTCCACGGGGAGCGTCTCGTTGAAGATGGCGCGACCGAGGGTCGTGTTCATGAGCACCGTGTCGCCCTGGACGAAGCCCGAAGGCTCCTCACCCTCACCGAAGTAGACGTTCTCGAGACGGATGCGGACCTTGGCGTTCAGGTCGAGCGAGTGCTGGTCGAACGCGAGGATCGCCTCGGCGATCGACGAGAACGCACGGCCCTCACCGGTTGCACCGTCCTTCAGCGTCGTCAGGTGGTGCAGGCCGATGATCATGTCCTGCGTAGGCAGGGTGACCGGACGACCGTCAGACGGCTTCAGGATGTTGTTCGATGCGAGCATCAGGATGCGCGCCTCGGCCTGCGCCTCGACGGACAGCGGCAGGTGGACTGCCATCTGGTCACCATCGAAGTCGGCGTTGAACGCGGCACACACCAGCGGGTGAAGCTGGATGGCCTTGCCCTCGACGAGCTGGGGCTCGAAAGCCTGGATGCCCAGTCGGTGCAGGGTTGGTGCACGGTTCAGCAGCACGGGGCGCTCGCGGATGATCTCCTCGAGCACATCCCACACCTGCGGGCGGCTCCGCTCGACCATGCGCTTCGCGCTCTTGATGTTCTGCGCGTGGCTCAGGTCGATCAGGCGCTTGATCACGAACGGCTTGAAGAGCTCCAGCGCCATCTGCTTGGGCAGACCACACTGGTGCAGCTTCAGCTGCGGGCCGACGATGATGACGGAACGGCCGGAGTAGTCAACGCGCTTTCCGAGGAGGTTCTGGCGGAAACGACCCTGCTTACCCTTCAGCATGTCGCTGAGGGACTTGAGGGCGCGGTTACCAGTACCCGTGACCGGGCGACCACGGCGACCGTTGTCGAACAGTGCGTCGACGGCCTCCTGCAGCATCCGCTTCTCGTTGTTGACGATGATCTCGGGAGCACCGAGGTCAAGCAGGCGACGAAGACGGTTGTTGCGGTTGATCACACGACGGTAGAGGTCGTTGAGGTCGGAGGTCGCGAAGCGGCCACCGTCGAGCTGCACCATCGGGCGAAGCTCCGGCGGGATGACCGGCACGACTTCGAGCACCATGGCGGCCGGCGAGTTGCCGGTCTGCAGGAAGGAGTTGACGACGCGCAGTCGCTTGATTGCGCGGATCTTCTTCTGTCCCTTGCCGTTGGCGATCTGGTCGTGCAGCAACTCGGACTCGGCCGTCAGGTCGAAGTCCTGCAGGCGCTTCTGGATCGCCTCGGCGCCCATGAACGCCTCGAAGTACAGGCCAAACCTGTCCTGCAGGTCGTGGAAGACGGCATCCTCAGGCTTCAGGTCGCCGACCTTCAGGTTGCGGAAGTCTTCCCACACACGATCGAGCTGGGCGATCTGCTCGTCGTATGACTTGCGGACCTGCCCCATCTCCTTCTCAGCACCATCGCGAACGCGGCGCTTCTGGTCGCTCTTGGCGCCCTCGGCCTCAAGGGCCGCAAGGTCTTCCTCGAGCTTCGTCAGGCGCTCGGCGATACGTGAATCGCGCTGGCCCTCGAGAGTCTTGATCTCGAGGCGGAGCTCGTTCTCAAGGCCCGGCATGTCTTCGTGACGAGCTGCCTCGTCGACGGAGATGATCATGTACGCGGCGAAGTAGATGACCTTCTCCAGGTCTTTCGGCGCCATGTCGAGGAGGTATCCGAGACGGCTCGGAACACCCTTGAAGTACCAGATGTGGGTAACAGGAGCAGCAAGCTCGATGTGGCCCATGCGCTCGCGACGCACGGAGGACTTGGTGACCTCCACGCCACAGCGCTCACAAACGATGCCCTTGAAGCGCACTCGCTTGTACTTGCCACATGAACACTCCCAGTCACGGCTGGGTCCGAAGATCTGCTCACCGAACAGACCGTCCTTCTCCGGCTTCAGGGTGCGGTAGTTGATCGTCTCTGGCTTCTTAACCTCACCGTGCGACCAACGACGGATGTCGTCTGCAGTCGCGAGACCGATCTTGATTTCGTCAAACGCGTGAACGTCGAGCAATGTGTTTCTTCTCTCTTAGAACTGAAAAGTTTTTAAGGTGATGACCGGGTAGGTCGCGACGAAGGGAGCTATGAGCACTAGATTTCGTCGATTGACGAAGACTCGAACCGCGTGGAGATGTTGATGCCAAGCTCCTCCGCTGCACGGAAGACCTCGTCATCCGTGTCGCGCAGGTTGACCGCGGAACCGTCTGCCGAGAGGACCTCGACGTTCAGGCACAGCGACTGCATCTCCTTGATCAAAACCTTGAAGCTCTCGGGGATACCGGGCTCCTGGATGTTCTCGCCCTTGACGATGGCCTCGTACACCTTGACGCGCCCGAGGATGTCGTCGGACTTGATCGTGAGCAGCTCCTGCAGTGCGTATGCAGCGCCATAGGCCTCGAGAGCCCAGACCTCCATCTCGCCGAAGCGCTGGCCACCGAACTGCGCCTTACCACCGAGCGGCTGCTGGGTGATCATCGAGTACGGGCCAGTGGAGCGTGCGTGGATCTTGTCGTCGACAAGGTGGTGGAGCTTCAGGATGTACATGTAGCCCACCGACACCGGCTCAGGGAACGGCTCGCCGGAGCGGCCATCGAAGAGGCGGGTCTTGCCGGATGCGTCGATCAGGCGGTCGCCGTCGCGCGTCTTCGTGGTCGAGTCGAGGAGTCCCTCGATTTCGGCCTCGAGCGCACCGTCGAACACGGGAGTCGCGACCTTCGTGCCAGGAGCGGCGCTGCGGGCGTCATCCGTGATCTTCTCGGCCCACTTCGGGCTTCCCTTGATCTCCCAGCCCTGCTTCGCGATCCACCCGAGGTGGGTCTCGAGGACCTGGCCGAAGTTCATGCGCCCTGGGATACCGAGCGGGTTCAGGATGATGTCGACCGGAGTTCCGTCGGCGAGGAACGGCATGTCCTCCACCGGCAGGATCTTCGAGATAACACCCTTGTTGCCGTGACGGCCAGCGAGCTTGTCACCCTCGGTGATCTTGCGCTTCTGGGCGATGTAGACCACGACGCGCTGGTTCACGCCGGAGCCCAGCTCGTCATCGTTGTCAGCGGAGAACTCCTTGACGGCGATGATCGTGCCGGCCTCGCCGTGTGGCACCTTCAGCGAGGTGTCGCGAACTTCGCGGCTCTTCTCGTTGAAGATGGCGCGGAGCAGCCGCTCCTCGGCCGAAAGCTCGGTCTCGCCCTTAGGCGTGACCTTGCCGACCAGGATGTCGCCCGGGCGAACCTCGGCGCCGATGCGGATGATGCCGCGCTCGTCGAGGTCTGCGAGCAGCTCAGGCGAGACGTTCGGCAGGTCGCGAGTGATCTCTTCCTTACCGAGCTTGGTGTCGCGGGCATCCACTTCGTATTCCTCGATGTGGATGGAGGAGAGCACGTCATCCTTGACCAGGTTCTGGCTCAGGATGATGGCGTCCTCGAAGTTGTGACCCTCCCACGGCATGAACGCGACGAGCAGGTTCTTGCCGAGCGCGAGCTCACCGTTCTCGGTTGCCGGACCGTCCGCAAGGACCTGGCCCTTCTCGATACGGTCGCCTGCACTGACGATGACGCGGTTGTTGTACGACGTGCCCTGGTTCGAGCGGTCGAACTTCCGCAGGAAGTAATCCTGTGTTCCGCCCTCGTCCAGCTGGATGGTGACGACGTCGGCCGAAACCTCGGCAACGACACCGGCCTTGTCGGCCGTGATCACGTCGCCGGCGTCGATGGCCGCGAAGCCCTCCATGCCTGTTCCGACCAGCGGGCTCTCCGAGCGAAGCAGCGGAACTGCCTGGCGCTGCATGTTGGCACCCATGAGTGCGCGGTTTGCATCGTCGTGCTCGAGGAACGGGATGAGGGATGTCGCGACCGACACCATCTGGCGAGGCGAGACATCCATGTAGCCGATGTCTTCCGTCGGGATGAGGTCGACCTCGCCGCCCTTCTTCCGTGCAAGCACGCGAGCGTCTGCGAAGTGCATGTCTGCCTTCAGCGGAGCGTTTGCCTGGGCGACGATGAAGTCGTCCTCTTCGCTCGCGGTGAGGTAGTCGATCGTTGCGGTGACCTTGCCGCCCACAACGCGACGGTACGGCGTCTCGATGAAGCCGAACGCGTTGATGCGAGCGAAGGATGCGAGCGAACCGATCAGACCGATGTTCGGGCCTTCAGGAGTCTCGATCGGGCACATGCGGCCGTAGTGCGACGGGTGAACGTCGCGAACCTCGACGCCTGCGCGCTCACGCGACAGACCACCCGGGCCAAGCGCCGAGAGGCGGCGCTTGTGGGTGAGACCCGCGAGCGGGTTGTTCTGGTCCATGAACTGCGACAGCTGGCTCGTTCCGAAGAACTCCTTGATCGCTGCGACGACGGGGCGCACGTTGATCAGGGTCTGCGGGGTGATCGCCTCGATGTCCTGCGTGGTCATGCGCTCGCGAACGACGCGCTCCATGCGGGAGAGTCCGGTGCGCACCTGGTTCTGGATGAGCTCACCGACCGCGCGGATACGACGGTTACCGAAGTGATCGATGTCATCGACGTCGAGACGGACATCCACCTTCTTGCCATCGCGGATGCCCTTGATGGTCGCGAAGCCGTTGTCGTGGTTCGTGACATCGGGGGACGTGGTGTCGTGGAGCGCGACCAGGTACTTGATGGTGGCGAGGATGTCCTCGACGGTCAGGACCGAGCCGGTGATCGGGGCGTCGATACCGAGCTTGCGGTTGATCTTGTAACGACCAACCTTTGCCAGGTCGTAGCGCTTGCCGTTGAAGTAGAAGTTGTCGAGGAGCGCACGCGCGGCCTCTGCGGCAACCTGCTCTCCCGGACGGAGCTTGCGGTAGATGTCCTTCAGCGCCTCTTCCTTGGTGAGGATCGTGTCCTTCTCCAGGGTGAGGGCGATCGACGGGAAGCCCTTGAACTCCTCGAGGATCTGCTCGCTCGTGAGACCGAGCGCCTTCAGGAAGACGGTGACCGACTGCTTGCGCTTGCGGTCGATGCGAACGCCGACCTGGTCACGCTTGTCGATCTCGAACTCGAGCCATGCTCCACGGCTCGGGATGATGCGCGCGGAGTAGATGTCCTTGTCGGACAGCTTCTCGGGCGTGCGGTCGAAGTAGACACCGGGCGAACGCACGAGCTGCGACACGACGACACGCTCGGTGCCGTTGATGATGAACGTGCCCTTTTCGGTCATGAGCGGGAAGTCGCCCATGAAGACCGTCTGGGTCTTGATCTCACCGGTGAGGTGGTTCATGAACTCTGCGTTCACATACAGAGGAGCGGCGAACGTCTTGCCGCGCTCCTTGCACTCGTCGATCGAGTACTTGGGCTCTTCGAGCTCAGGCCCCGTGAAAGACAGCTGCATGGTCTCGCCGAGGTCTTCGATCGGGGAGATCTCCTCGAAGATTTCGTCGAGGCCGCTGTGCGCCGGGAGATCGGTGCGGCCCTGGGCTACACCCTCGGCCGTGCGATTCTTCCAGATTTCATTACCGACGAGCCAGTCAAAGCTCTCGGTCTGCAGCGCGAGCAGATCCGGAACAGTGAGAGTGTCAGTAATTTTTGCGAACGAGAGCCGCGAAGCTGAGCGGCCGTTCTTCGGGGACTTGTTGGTGGTTGCGTTTTTCGCAGCAGCCAAGGAAATAACCTCCGTGGGCCATCAAGGGCCATAACTGTCGGTAAGGATGCCAATTTAATGACGAGATTCGCACACCAGAATCCCCGAAGGAATAGTGCCCCGCCGCTATACTCGGGGCGCGCCAGCCGTCCGCAATATGACGGGCATGGTTGTCTGGGAGCGCAAAGAACAACTATAGGACGAAACTGTCCACATGCGCAACTTATTCCTTGACCGATTTGTGAAATTGGGCTATAAGTCGCCTGCCGGGGTCAATTCGAGTCGTTCCGACCGGCGTCCGCCGGCCTATCGGGTCCCGCCCCGCGCCCTCTTCGGCGATTCGCTGAGGGGCGGCACATCGCCCTAAAACGCGCTCGGGAAGGGCGATCTGCCGCCCCTCAGCGGAGTTAGGGGTGGGCGGGGACGGGCGGGACTGCCGTCGCGTCGGGGTCGCCGTACGGGTCCCAGGCGAGCGGGATCCCGATCGGGTTCGGACGTGGATACAACGCATTGACCGGCGTCGCGACCGGGGCGAGTGCGCGGGCGACATCCAGGAGTTCGGTGTCGTCGAGGTGCGCCCACGGTCCGAGCGCGAGGCGGTTGGTCAGACGCTCGGCTTCGGCCAGGAGTTCAAGCCCCGCGGATGTCGTGGTGCGGTCGGCGCGGAGCAGTCCGCGGTCAACGAGACGGTCGGCCTCGGCGTTCCACTCGTCGTCGGTCCAGCCGCGGGCCTTCTGCAACGACCCGGCATCGAGATCGACACCAGTCCTCAAGAGGAGCGTCGTCAGCCCCGCGATGTCGAGACCGACGAGCGCGATGACGTGGCCGTCGCCGCGGTGCTCGCGAAGCGTTGCGGCGGCCTGCCACATGCTGCGATACGGGTCGTCCGCCAGCGGGAGGGATGCGTTCGCTGCAGACAGGGGGCGGCCGACCGTGTCGACGCGCGCGGCGATCGGCGCGAGCGCCGCGGCTGCCCTGGTCACGGCATCCTCGTCTGGTGCCAGTCTGCGCAGGGTCGCCTCGGCTCCGGCGAGCCTGGCCTCGAGCACCACCGCCGGCGAGGCGAGCGCCCAGGATGCCGGCAGCGCGCGGTCCACGAGGAACGGCGCGAACCCGCTGAAGATCGCAGTAACGGGAGCGGACGACACCGCCCCGAGCGGGGCGGCGCGCCCGGCGAAGTATCCGTCCCAGTAGCGCGTCAGGCCGATCGCCGCGAACCCCGCGCGCGCCTCGTCTGAGAAGTAGGTGACGGCGTGGATCGGCTCGAACAGCGTCCAGAGGGCGCGGGCCAGGTGTTCGCGTGATGCGGTCATCCATCGAGCCTATGTACCGCTCCCGCCAATATGGGCGTCAGCGGACGAAGAACCTGCGGATGTCGCCGACCAGGACATCCGGAACCTCCAGCGCCGCAAAGTGGCCGCCGCGCTCGAACTCGCTCCAGTGCACGATGTTGCTGTTATCGCGATCGGCGAATGAGCGCACCGACCGGAAGTCGTCCTGGAACACGGCCACCCCGGTGCGAGCGCTGTTCACCCGGGGCTCGGCCGCAGCCTTCGCCTCCTCGTAGTAGAACCGGGCGGCGGTCGCAGACGTGTTCGTGAACCAGTACAGCGACACCTCGGTGAGGATCTGCTCGAGCGACACCAGGCTGGTCCCATTGCCGAAGTTGTTGAAGAGCTCGTTCCAGGCGAGCTGGCCGACGGGAGAATCCGACAGCCCGACGGCCAGCGTCTGCGGCCGCGACGCACTGATCGCCGAGAAGCCGGCGTGCGCCTGGAACCACTGCATGAACTCGAGCGCGGCGTAATCCTTCGGCTGGAGGTTCTCGAACTCGGCCGGGTCGCCGGACGGAAACGAGAACAACTGGAGCACGTGCATCCCGAGGAACCCGGTCGGCTCAAGCAGCCCGAGCTCGCGCGACACCATCGCACCCGCGTCGCTGCCGTGCGAGCCGTAGCTCTCATAGCCGAGGCGACGCATCAGCACGTCGAAGGTGCTCGCGACCCTCGCCATCGTCCAGCTGCGCTCGACCAGCGGGGTCGAGAATCCGAAACCGGGGATCGACGGGACGACGACCGAGAACGCATCCTCTGCCCGTCCGCCGTGCGCGACCGGGTCGGTCAGCGGCCCGATGACATCGAGGAAGTCGACGAACGAACCGGGGTAGGTGTGCGTCAGGAGCAGCGGCGTCGCATCCTTCTCCTTCGAGGGAACGTGGATGAAGTGCACGGTCTGGCCGTCGATCTCGGTCAGATAGTGCGGGAACTCGTTCATCCTGGTCTCCTGCGCGCGCCAGTCGAATCGGGAACGCCACTCGGCAACCGCGTCCGCGAGGTACGAGTTGGGTGTGCCGTAGTCCCAGTCGTCGCCGGGGGCAGGCTGGGGAAGTCGAGTGCGGGCGAGGCGCTCATTCAGGTCGTCAATGTCGGCCTGCGGGATCTCGACGCGGAAAGGGCGGATGTCTGAGCCAGTGCTCTTCGTGTTTGTCATAACTTCACGGTAGAAGTAATATAGGAACATTAGATTCCTAATAGTGCAAGGATGTTGGAATGCTCGAGACCTCGACCAGGCTCCTCGCCCTCCTGGCGCTGCTGCAGCTTCCCGGCGGGCTTTCGGGAAGCGAAATCGCCCGGCGTCTCGACGTAACGCCGCGTACCGTTCGCAACGACGTCGACCGGCTGCGCACCCTCGGCTACCCGGTGGATGCCACTCGCGGCAACGCAGGCCGCTACCGACTCGGCGCGGGCGCGTCCCTTCCACCGCTCCTGCTCGACGACGATGAGGCCATCGCGGTCGCCGTCGGTCTCAGCGCGGCGGGCGGCGTGAGCGGAATAGAGGAGAGCAGCGAGCGAGCCATGGCCAAGCTCGAGCAGGTGCTACCGGACCGGCTGCGGCGCCAGCTCCGCGCGGTGCAACGCACGACATCGCAGGCTCCGGAAAATCTCGACACCAATGTGGAAGACCCTGAGGTCGATCCTGGGACGCTCGGGGCGATCGCCTCCGCAATCCGCGACGAAGAGTGGCTGCGCTTCGACTACCAGGGCCAGCCGACCCTCGTCGAGCCATACCGTCTCGTCAACTGGCGCAGGCGCTGGTACCTGGTTGGTCGCGATCCGGTCGCGGGCGAGTGGCACAGCTACCGGCTCGACTGGCTCTCGCCGCGCATCCCGACGCATCGCCGGTTTGAGCCGCACCCGCTCCCGGGCGGCGACTACACCGCGTTCGTACTGCGGGACGTCGCCTACGCGGGGTGGAAGGTGCACGCCAGGTTCACGGTTGCGGCTCCCGCCGACGAGGTGCTCAGGCGCATCAATCCGACGGTCGGTGTCGTCGAAGCGATCGACGACGAGACGTGCGTGCTGGTGACCGGGTCTGATAGCTACGAGGTTATGGCCGTCTATATAGGGATGCTCGGTCTCGACTTCGAAGCCAACGAACCGCCCGAGCTGCTTCAGCACCTTGCCGCGCTCGGCCGCCGCTACACGCAGTCTGTTCAACAGCCGTTCACGAGGCCGTCGTAACCTCCGCTCGTGCAAGACGACGCCCAGGATGACGCGGAGCGGGCAGCTCTCGAGCGACTCGCGTTTGGCCGACCAGAGAATCGCAAAGGCGAGAAGGCGGCGCGCAAGGCGCAAAAGAAGCTGATCGCCGAAGACGCTGGCGGTGACACCGACGCTGTCGCTGGTGGCGAGGCTGGCGAGGCTATGCCACCGACGCCCACTGCTGCCGCGGAACCAAATGGCGAGCCGATCGCCCAGGAGCCGCTGACGCTGGACGCGGCATCCGATTCGTCCGGCGCTCGCCTGGCTCGCCCGCGCACGCGCACGCAGTACGTCGCGGCGCTGGCCATCGCGGTGGTCATCGGTGCGCTCGTCGGCGGAGGCGTCACGCAGGCGGTCATCCAGGGGCGGTCGATCCCGGCCGACGAGATCCAGCCCGCGCCCGGCCACGGCAACGTTGCCGCCGCAGAGAAGTACTTCGCCGGAGTGCAGACCGAGGTCGACAACTTTCCGGAGCCGCAGTGGCTGAAACCCCTCGGGATCCTCGACGCCTCGACGCGCGCGGTGCAGACCAGCGGGTCCGGGGCCGAGCTGTGGATCGGTAAGACCGAGAACACGCTCTGCCTCATGTGGACCGGAAATAACAAGGGCACCCCGTCACTCGAAACCAGCTGTGGCACGCGGCAGGCGTTCGCGAAGTCCGGACTCACTCTTGTTCACGGCGACGAGGTCTACGGCTGGGACGGCCTCACCTTCAGGACAACCACCAACGAGAACTGAGGATGCGCGCCGCCGGATGTGCGCCGCCGGAGCGGGACCGGCTAGCGGGAGCGCACGAGCGCGATCGCCTGTGCCCGGTCGCGAACGCCGAGCTTCGCGAAGATCGCGTTGATGTGCGTCTTCACCGTGGCGACCCCGACGAAAAGCCGGCCGGCGATCTCCGCATTGTTGAGTCCATCGCCGATGAGCGAGAGCACCTGGAGCTCGCGCGGGGTGAGATTGTAGGTGTCGGCGATGGATGCGCCGGCGGGCGGGTCCGCGGTCGACGTGTCGGCGGGCGACGCCGCGAAGATCCGGCCGCCGATGTCCGCGCTGAGGGTCGTGTGTCCCTGCGCCACCGCGCGAATCGCCGCAGCGACATCCGCTCGGTCTGCGTCCTTCGTCAGGAACCCGCGCGCGCCGGCGCGCAGCACGTCGATCGCGGAGGCCTCGTCAGCGAAGGTCGTCAGGATCAGGATTCCGATGCCCGGATGCGCCGCCGCGATCTGCCTGGTCGCGTCGAGACCGCCGAGCACGGGCATCCTGAGGTCCATCAGCACGACGTCCGGCAGCACCCGGACGGCGAGCGCGACGCCCTGCGCGCCATCGGCGGCCTGCCCGAGCACCTCGATGTCGGGGAGCAGCGACAGGACGGTAACAAGCCCCTCACGGACGATGGCCTGATCGTCGACCACGATGACCCTGATGCGCTCGCTCACGCCGTCTCCCCTCCGACTCGCACCACGAATGACCCTGCTTCGACCGCAGCGGTCGCGACCCCGCCGGGGAGAGCCGCGAACCGGCTGCGCATACCGACGAGTCCGTTTCCGCCGCCGGACCTGTTTGCGCTGACGTTGCCAACCGGATTTTCCAGTCGGAGCGCGACGTCGCCGACGCCCCAGTCGAGCGAGGCCGTTACCGGCTGCCCTGGCGCGTGCTTGCGCGCATTCGTCATGCCCTCCTGGACGGCGCGCCGGAGGGCGGCAGCGAGGGACGAGTTCACAGGCCGTCGGGCTCCGTGTTCGGCAAAGTCGACGGTGCCACCGAGCTCGCGGTGGGCGGCGAAAAGCTTCTGGAGCCCGGCGACCAACTCGTCGGCGTCGAGGGTGCGGGGCCGCGAGACCGGTCCATCGCGCAGGGCCGCAACAGCGCGTCTGGCCTCACTCAAGCCGTCGGCCGCGAGGCGACGCGATGCGCGAACGCGGGCCGCCGCCGCCTCGGTGTCGCCGGCCTCGAGCAGCGCGTCGACGGCATCCAGCTGGATGACGAGACCGCCGAGGCTGTGCGCAAGGACATCGTGGATGTCGTGAGCGATGTGCTGGCGCTCGGCCAGGAGCGCGGCCCTCGCGTGCTCCTCGTTCGTGAACATGCGCTGCTGCTCCGCGACGAGAAACTGCCGACGCGACTGCCCAGCGAGGAACGAGATGACGACGCCACCCTCCATCGAGAGCACCGCGAGCGGGCTCGCGGCGTGGACGAATAACCCCAGAAGGACGGTCGCGACGCCGAGCGCGCTGTAGAGGATCGTCGTCGAGAGGGCAAATCTCGGATCACGGGAGAGCGAAATGATCGCAACCGCGACCGACGCAACAGAGACCCCGTCGGTAGCGGTCGACGCGAGGCCGCCGGCCAACACCATCACCGCGAAGATCCCGAGCACGAGTGGTCCGGTGCGACGCGGCAGCGCAATGAGCGCAACCCAGGCCAGCACAGACGCTGCTGCGATCGCGTAGACCCAGACGGGCAGCACTGCGACCACGACGCGCCTGGTCAGCTCGAACGCGACGACGACCGCCCCCGCCGAACTGAGCGCGCGGCTCAGGCTCGTCGGGGGCGATGTCACGTTCGTCATGACACCATCATGCTGCGACGCGGGGCATCCGCTCCAACCGGTAGCCGATGATAAAGGCCCGCGCGAGGCGGTTGGCCGCGAGGACGAGCAGGATGGTGCCCGTCGATTCGAGCAGCGGAGAGTGGATGTAGGTTGCGAGGACGATCTCGATGCCGACACGAACCACGATCAGCACGAGCCAGAGCGCGGCCCCGAGGCCACCCGTCCTCGACTCGATAACGGTCGCGTTCGGGTTGTGGGTTTCGCCGTTCCTGTGGTCGACATCCTCAGGGCGCTGCAGGCGGGTGCGGAAGGTCGCGAGGCGGCCCATTGCGGTGCCGACGCCGAGCGAGAGGATGAGCTCGGCAATGAGGATCGCGATGTCGATCGGGTGGATGGCGCTCAGTGACTTGGTCTGCGCCAGCATGACGATGCCGACGATCCCGAGGATCACGGGCATGCGCCAGAGGCGCGAGATCTTGACGACCGACCAGGTGAGCTGGCGGAAGATGACCCAGCCGAGGACGGCGATGGCGATAAGGATGTCTGCGATGTTCGCGACGGTCACGGTGTGGTGCCTTTCTTGAAGTGGTAATCCAAGTTTCCGGGCATCCCGGGTCACCGAACACCGCCCGTGGGTGGAGACGAGGGTGGAGATTCGCGCAACGTGGGGGATGATCGTTGGGTGAGCGAGAATCCGACCGTGACCCTGGGGGCAAGCGGCTTTCGGGCGGTGATCGAGCCCGACCGTTGGGTGCAGGGGGCGTTCACGCTCGTCGTCGACGGCACTCCCCAGTCGCACGTCAACCTTGACGACCCCAGCCAGCTGTTCTTCGAGTACGTACAGCGGATCGGCCACGTCATCGACCAACTGGGGATGCCCGGGGAGCCCCTGACCGCCATCCATCTCGGGGCCGGCGCCCTGACGCTCCCCCGTTACGTCGAGGCGACCCGGCCGGGATCGCGCCAGCAGGTGCTCGAGCTCGAGACCGAGTTGGTGGAGCTGGTGCGCGCGGAGCTGCCGCTGCCGCGCGGGGCGTCCATTCGCATCCGGTATGGCGACGCGCGCGAGCTCGTCGGAAAGCTGCCGGCCGGCATCGTCGGCACCGCGGACCTTGTGGTCGTCGACGTGTTCAGTGGGGCGCGCACGCCAGCCCATGTCACGAGCGTCGAGTTCTACCGCGAGGTCGCCGCACTGCTGAAGCCCGACGGCGTCATCGCCATCAACGTCGCGGATGGCCCAGGCCTGAAGTTCGCTCGGGGCCAGGCCGCGACGGTGAAGGCCGTGTTCGACGATGTTGCTGCTCTCGCCGAGACCCAGGTGCTGAAGGGAAGACGGTTCGGCAACGTCGTGCTCATCGGGTCGCGCGCGGCGCTTCCCCTTGACTGGATGCCGCGGCTGCTGGCGGGCGGACCGCACCCGTCGAAGGTCGTGCACGGCAGCGAACTGCGCGACTGGATCGCCGGTGCTCCGATCACGACCGACGCGACGGCCATCCCATCGCCGCCGCCGTCGCGCAGCGTCTTCCAGGTGCGCCCGGGCGCCTGATCCGCCCAAGTTGCTGTTCCAGTTGCGAGCTGCTGGGTGCTGGGTTGCTGGTTGCTGGGTGCTGGGTTGCTGGTTGCTGGTCGCTGGTTCTCGCCAGGTCTGTCCTAAAGTCGGTGCTGCGCTCGGCGCGCCGTGGAGTTAGCGCTACCCGCGCGGCGCGGCGCGAAAAGTTCCGACTTTGCGATGGGGTTTTTGCGTGGGAGCAGCTCTGGCAGCAGCTCTGGGAGCAGCTCTGGAAGCAGAGGGGTTGGCAGCCGAGGAGCTGGCAGCAGAGGAGTACCAGCGACGTGGCGGTTAGCCGCCGAGTGGCTCTGGGCTCTCGCTGGCTGCGTCCGAGGATGCACCGCCGGACCCGGAACCGGAACCGGAACCTGCAGTCGTCACGAAGCTCGAGGATGCCGGCGCCCGCGCCGCCGAGGTCGCGCTCGTCTTCGTTGCGGTGGCCGAGTGGCTGGCGGTCGTACTCGAAGCGGTCGTCGACGGCACCTGCTGCAAGGTGGAGGTCGGGCGCACCGACGCGTCCGGCCTTGTGCATACGACTGAGCGCGCGCATCCGATCGAGTGGCTGATGCGGTCGAGGCTCGATGAGTTCTGTGCTGCCGGAGCAGGGGTCGGGGGCGGCGGCACCGAGTCTGGGTTGAAGAGCTGCACGACGTAGCTGTGCGAGAGGGTCTGCGACCCGTTCTTCATGCCGTTGACCGTGACCGTGTAGTCGACCTCTTTACCCGCGGCAGGTTTTGCGAGACCGGCGACCTCCCAGACCAGGGTGTCGTTGCCGTAGCCCTGTGCGGTCGCGTCGACGGTGACCTTCAGGGCGTTGCCGTTTGCATCCTTGACGCTCACGGTGGCATGGCTGAGGTCGTACTTCCAGCTTGCGTTGGTGCTGAGCGACCAGCGGCCGGATGGCTCGAGCGGCTCAGGGAAGTAGCCTGCGGTCGGCCACGGGACCCAGTCGGGATTCGCGAATGAACCGGCC
>DASYEE010000022.1:0-12888 GCA_036499165.1 Galbitalea sp.
GCCATCGGGCAGGGCGTGCTCTACGTGCTCGAGGCCAACCCGAGGGCATCACGTACCGTGCCGTTCGTCTCGAAGGCGCTGGGCATTCCATTGGCTAAGGCCGCAGCGCTCGTCATGGTCGGCAAGTCTGTGCACGAACTCATCGAGACCGGGTTGCTTCCTGTGCAGGACGGCTCCGTGGTTCCGCTGGATGCTCCGGTCGCCGTCAAAGAGGCCGTGCTCCCATTCAAGCGCTTCCGCACCAAGGAAGGTCACATCGTCGACTCGGTCCTCGGTCCTGAGATGCGCTCGACCGGCGAGGTCATGGGCATTGATAAGAACTTCCCCCGCGCGTTCGCCAAGAGCCAGGAGGCTGCGTACGGCGGTCTTCCGGCATCCGGCGCGGTCTTCGTGTCGGTTGCGGATCGGGACAAGCGGGCCATCATCCTGCCGGTTCTCCGCCTCAACCAGCTCGGTTTCACGATCCTCGCGACCGAAGGCACGGCCGAGATCCTGGGCCGCAACGGCATCGAGGCGCGGATTGTTCGCAAGTACGATCTCGGCCAGACAGCGGAGGAGGGCCAGCCCTCGATCGTCGACCTCATCAACGGGGGAGAGGTGGATGTCGTGATCAACACTCCAAGCGGTCGGAGCGCCCGGGCCGACGGCTACGAGATTCGTACCGCAACGGTTGCAGCAGATAAGCCTCTGTTCACCACCATCGCCCAGCTCGCCGCGGCGGTCGCGTCGTTCGAGTCGATCCGCGAGGGATTCGATGTCCGCAGCCTGCAGGACTACGCGCTTGATCGTGCTGCACGACTTGAGGCATCCACGGAGGCGAGGCCAGCGTGAGCGCGGCGACGCCCGGGTTCGGTGGCCGACTCGAAGAGGTCTTCGCGGCATCCGGTCACCTGTGCGTCGGAATCGACCCGCATCCGTACCTCCTCGGTGAGTGGCGGCTGCCTGCAACAGCCGCGGGGGCGCGTGACTTCGGACTGAGGGTCGTCGCTGCGGCGGAGGGCGTCATCGGAATACTGAAGCCCCAGGTTGCCTTCTTCGAGCGATACGGGTCTGCCGGCTTCGTCGCCCTGGAGGAGATTTTCGCTGCAGCCAGGGCAGCCGGCCTGCTGGTGATCGCCGATGCTAAGCGCGGGGACATCGGGTCGACAGCGGCCGCGTACGGCGAAGCCTGGTTGTCCCCCGGAAGCCCGCTCGAGGCTGATGCCATGACCATCAACGCATTCCAGGGAGTTGGTTCCCTCGAGGAACCGATGCGCCTGGCAGCGGCCAACGGCAAGGGTCTGTTCGTTCTTGCCGCCACATCGAATCCAGAGTCTGTCGCATCCCAGACCGCGACGCTCGATCGTGGGCCACTGGCGGGTCGTACGGTGGCCGCGAGTATCGTGGACGAGGTGAAGAGCAATAACGCGAACCACACGGGGGGCGACGGACTCGGTCCGTTCGGAGTCGTGATTGGAGCAACTGTTCGGCTTGCCGACTACGGGATTTCTCCCGGTGAGTTGAAAGGCACGCCGATTCTCGCGCCGGGTTTCGGGCACCAGGGGGCGGGATACGACGCAATAGATGCCGTGTACGGAACGGCAGCAGCTGGCACCGTGGTGAGCTCGTCGAGAGCAATTCTCGCGGCTGGTCCGAACGACGTGCGCACGGCGATCCAGGCTGAGGCGGATGTCCTCTCCCGGGTGTTCGCGGCATGAGCCCGCGGCCAGAACCGCCCGAGGTCGACCGCGCCGCAGCCTCGCGCGCGGCAGTCGCGGCTCGCCGAGCGCGCGCAGCCGTGAAGCACGAGGTCGCGACCCGGTCGCGGTCGGCGAAAGATGTGCTGGATGTCGCGTGGGCCAATGCCGAGTCGCCCGAGGCGGGCCTGCGCGTGCGCGAACTCCTGACGAGTGTGCCGACACTCGGACCAGCGCGGGCCGCGAAAGTGATGGGGGAACTCGGGATCGCCGAGTCGAAGAAGACGGCAGGACTCGGTATCCGGCAGCGATCGGGACTCTGGAACTACCTGGCGGCCCGCGAGGGGAGCAGCGCGCTTGGTCGCCTCGTCGTCCTGGCTGGTCCGACGGCGGTCGGCAAGGGCACAGTGTCGTCGTATATCCGCGACAACTACCCCGAGGTGCACCTCAGTGTGTCTGCAACGACACGCCCCCCGCGCCCTGGCGAGATCGACGGCGTCCATTACTACTTCGTGAGCGACGCGGAATTCGACAGGATGGTCGACCAGCACGAGCTGCTCGAATGGGCCGTCGTTCACAACTCATACCGTTACGGCACTCCGCGACCTCCCATCGAGGTGGCTCTCGGTCAGGGCAAGAGGGTTTTGCTCGAAATCGACCTCCAGGGAGCCCGATCGGTTCGACGCGAGATGCCGAGCGCCGTCCTCGTCTTCCTGCTGCCTCCCAGCTGGGAGGAACTGGTGCGCAGGCTCACCGGTCGGGGCACGGAAGACAAGGAAGAACAGGCGCGGCGGCTAGCCACCGCGAAGGTCGAACTCGCCGCCCAGGATGAGTTCGATTTCCGAGTCGTGAACACCGACGTCGCAGATGCGGCGCGAGAAGTCGTAGAATTGATGGCAGCGCCCGGACACCGACCATAACGGTCGACCTCGATGCGCACCATTTTCCTTCCCCTGTGATGGCGTACAAGCGCGAGATCACCGGGCCGAAACACTAGGAGCAATCCATGGCTGACAAGCAAACCGGCATTATCGACCCGCCCATTGACGAGCTCCTGTCAAAGGTCGACTCGAAGTACGCACTGGTCATCTTTGCCTCCAAGCGTGCGCGCCAGATCAACGACTACTACGCCGACCTCCACGAAGGCAGCCTCTTCGACAACGTTGGCCCGCTGGTCGACTCCACGATCGATGACAAGCCGCTGTCCGTTGCGCTCCGCGAGGTCAACGACGATCGCCTCGTCCTTACCTCACTGATCGAGGAATAAGCTCCTTTCCGCCTCGCGGACACCGTCACGACTGCCGCGCACACCACGAATAGCAGGGCACCGTGAAGATTGTCGTCGGCATTACTGGCGGTATCGCGGCGTACAAGGCCGTGGGAGTTGTGCGGGCGTTTGTGCTCGCGGGGCACTCCGTGCAGGTCATCGCAACGGATGCCGCGCTCCGATTCGTCGGAAAGCCGACTCTCGAGGCGATCAGCCGCAACCCGGTCCACACCGAGTTGTACGAAGGCGTAGCCGAAGTGCGCCACGTCGCGCTCGGACAGGGCGCAGACCTGATCGTGGTCGCGCCCGCTACGGCGAACTTCATCGCGCAACTCGCCGGTGGCTTCGCTCCAGACCTGCTCGGCAACACGATTCTCGCCAGCACTGCGCCGCTCGCCATCGCCCCGGCGATGCACACTGGCATGTGGAGCAATGCGGCGACCGTTGCCAACATCGAGACGCTCCGCGCCCGTGGGGTGCACATCGTCGGGCCGGCGGTCGGCCAACTCACGGGCGCCGATTCGGGTCCAGGCAGGATGTCAGAGCCGGAAGAGATTGTCGCGGCGGCTCTCGAAGTCGTCGCCCCCAGAGACCTCGCTGGGAAGCGAATCGTTGTCACAGCGGGCGGTACACGCGAGCCGCTCGACCCCGTGCGCTACATCGGTAATCGTTCAAGCGGCAAGCAGGGCATCGCGCTCGCACTTGCCGCGGCGTCCCGAGGCGCGGACGTAACGCTAATCGGCGCCAATCTCGAGGTCGTCCCGCCCGCGCACGTGACGGTCGAACATGTCAGCACCACCGCTGAACTGGCCGGAGCGGTCCATCGCGCGGCGGAGACTGCCGACGTGGTCATCATGGCCGCTGCTGTTGCCGACTACCGGCCGGAATCCGTCGCAGACTCGAAGATCAAGAAGGACGTCCAGGGCGACGTCCTGAAGCTGACGCTGGTGAAGAATCCCGACATTCTGCACGACGTTGCCACCTCACGACGAGACGGTCAGGTTGTGATCGGGTTCGCCGCGGAAACCGTGACATCCGGGGAAGAACTGTTAGAGCTGGGGCGCGCGAAGATCGCTCGCAAGGGCGCAGACTTTCTTGTCCTCAACAGCGTTGGCTGGACCACCGGCTTCGCGACGGACGGTAACGCGGTCACGATCGTGAACAGCTCCGGAGATATAGTTGGCGAGGCCACCGGGAGCAAGAAGACGGTGGCCAACCGTATTCTCGACGTGCTCGTATAAGCACGATCCGCCCCTCATCCCTGGAGTTCTCGTTTGAGCACCAATTTGCGTCTTTTCACCTCCGAATCGGTCACCGAGGGTCATCCTGACAAGATCTGCGACCAGATCAGCGATAGCATCCTCGACGCGCTTCTTGCTGAAGACCCGCATGCCAGGGTTGCGGTCGAAACACTAGTCACCACGGGGCTCGTACATGTCGCTGGCGAAGTGACGACGACCGGGTACGTCGATATTCCCGGCATCGTGCGAAAGCGCATTACCGACATCGGCTACGACTCGTCTGACGTCTGGTTCGACGGCCGTTCCTGCGGCGTCGAGGTGTCGATCGGCGGCCAATCGCCAGACATTGCGCAGGGCGTCGATTCTGCATTCGAATCGCGAGAAGAGGCGAGCGGTGACGCCGACGACGCCCAGGGCGCCGGCGACCAGGGCATCATGTTCGGCTACGCGACCACCGAGACGCCGGAGTACATGCCGATTCCGATCTGGCTCGCACACCGCATGGCTGAGCGACTCGCCGATGTGCGCAAGTCGGGTCTCGTCGACTACCTCCGACCGGATGGCAAGACGCAGGTCACCATCGGTTACGAGGGTGCCGTGCCTCGGAGCGTCGAGACCGTGGTGCTGTCGACGCAGCATTCTCCGGCGATCTCGACGGCAGACCTGCGGGACGAAATTCGACGCCTGGTCGTCGACCCCGTGCTCGGCCGCACCGAGCTCGACTCCTCGGCGACGAGGGTACTAATCAATCCGACCGGCGTGTTTCACATCGGAGGGCCGCAGGGCGACGCCGGACTCACCGGGCGCAAGATCATCGTCGACACCTACGGTGGTGCTGCACGGCACGGCGGCGGCGCGTTCAGCGGCAAAGACCCGTCGAAGGTCGACCGTTCGGCTGCGTACGCGCTTCGCTGGGTTGCGAAAAACGCCGTCGCGGCGGGCCTGGCAGACCGACTGGAAGTCCAGGTCGCGTACGCCATCGGTAAGGCGGCACCGGTCGGCCTGTACGTCGAGAGCTTTGGCACCGGCCACACCGATGACGAGACCATCATCGGTGCGATCCGCGAGGTCTTCGACCTGCGCCCCGCCAGCATCATTCGCGAGCTCGACCTGCTGCGCCCGATCTACGCGCAGACGGCGACGTACGGCCACTTCGGCCGTGAGCTTCCCGACTTCGGTTGGGAGCGTCTCGACCGCGTCGACGCCCTGCGCAGCGCAGCCGGATTGTAGTCATGACTGCGGTCGCCGAGGGCGCCGTGATCGCGCGCATCCTCGTCGACTCGCCGTTGCCACAACTCGACCGGCTCTTCGATTACCGCGTGCCGGATGGCCTCCGCGGCGAGCTTGGGCCGGGAATGCGGGTACGGGTTCCCCTGCGATCGGCGGGCCGCGTCGCGGACGGCTACGTCATCGAGATCGTCGATCACGGCGATTACACCGGTGTGCTCAGCGACATCGAGTCGATCGTCTCAGTTGTACCCGTGTTGGCACCCGAGGTGGCGACGCTCGCGCGGAAGGCGGCAGACCGGGCGGCCGGCTCGGCAATCGACATCGTGCGCGTGGCCGTTCCGGGGCGCCAGGCCCGAGTCGAAAAGGCGTGGCTCGGCCGCGAAGCCGCAGAGCCATTGCCTCCGGTTACTGCCCGGCCGATTGCCCGCTACGGGGACGGCACGCTCGAGCGTGCGATTGCGGAAGGCGGACGCCTTGCCGTGGATGCGGTGCCATTCGTGCTCGAGGTCGCTCCGGGAGTCTGGGTAGGCGAGTGGGCCGTTACGATGGCCGCCGCCGCCGCCACAGCCCTCGCTCGCGGAACATCCGCAATCCTCGCAGTGCCCGACTACCGCGACCAGGAGCAGCTCATGGCGGCACTCGCAGCCGTTCTGCCCCCCGAGCGAATCGCGCGACTCGATGCCAGGCAGACCAATCCCGAGCGCTACCGCCAATACCTGAGATGCCGGGACGGCGAAGCTCTCGCGATCGTTGGCAACCGCTCTGTCGTCTACGCGCCTGCAGCGAAGCTTGGCCTGATTGCGGTGTGGGACGACGGCGATCCGCTTCACAGCGAGCCGCTCGCTCCGTACGTGCACACCCGGGATGCCGCGCTGCTGAGGCAGGAGCAACAATCCTGCGCGCTGTTCTTTTTCGGACACGCGCGCAGCACCGAGATCGAGCGACTCGCAGAACTCGGCTGGCTCGCCCCTGTTTCGCCGATACCAGCCGTCCTGCCGAAAGTCGTCCCCACCGCAAACCAGTCTTCCGCCGATCGACTCGCCCAGCAGGCGCGAATCCCGTCGAGCGCATGGCGCGGGGCGCGAGAGGCGGTCGCAAGCGGCCCCGTCCTCGTGCAGGTCGCACGCCCGGGGTACGCACCGCGCCTTGCGTGCGTCGACTGTGGGCAGTCAGCGCGCTGCCTTCGCTGCGAGGGTCCGCTGGCGCAGAGAAGCGCGACAGCCGTGCCTGCGTGCCTCTGGTGCGGTGCGCTCGCGGTCGACTGGCGCTGTGCGAATTGCGAGGGCACTCGACTTCGACTGGTCGGGGCCGGCGCCGCGCGTACTGCCGAAGACCTGGGTAGGGCGTTTCCGGGAGTTCGCATCATTGTTGCCGACGGCGAGCGTCCCATTTTGTCTGTCGGCGCCGAGCCAGCCTTGGTAATCGCCACGCGCGGGGCCGAGCCCATCGCAGCCGGCGGCTATCGCGCGGTGTTGCTTCTCGACGGCGAACGGATGGTCGCCCGCGAAAGCCTGCGGGTCGCAGAGGACTGTCTGCGCTGGTGGTCGAACGCGACAGCGCTTGCGGCCAGGGGAGCGACGACCTACCTCGTCGGTGTCGGTGGCTCTCTCGCCTCAGCCCTTGGCACCTGGCGCCAGGCAGAGTTCGCGCGCGGCGAGCTGGCGGACCGCCGTCGCCTGCGGTTTCCGCCAGCGGTGCGCGTCGCAACGGTCACCGGGGCGCTCGAGGCGGTTGCGAAAGCGGTCACGGCGGTGGATGTTCCATCGTCGGACGTCCTCGGGCCGGTCGACACCGGCCCCGGTGCCGTACGGACGATCATCCGCTTCGACTACAACTCGGGCGGAGCGGTAGCGGCCGCGCTCCGCGCTGAAGTCATCCGCGCCGCGACAGCTCGTCGACGAGGGATCGCTCAGAAGGGTGGTGCGCGGGTCATCGCACCCAACCTGCGCGTGCGCTTCGACGATATCGAGCCGTTCCTCGAGTGATGCGGCAGCGTGCATCGAACCGGTCCTGAGAGAATGAGAGGGATGTCTTCCCTCTCCCTCGTCTTCGCCGGTAGTCCGGCGGCCGCTGTCCCCAGCCTCCGTCGACTGGCCGAGAGCGAACACGACGTTCGTGCCGTGGTCACGCGCGAGGATTCTCCCCAGGGCCGCCGGGGAACCCTGACGCCGACACCGGTCGCCACGCTCGCCGACGAGCTCGGTATCCCGGTGATCAGGGCGAACCGCCTGGCGGGGGATGCGACGGATGCCGTGAGCGCCATCGCGCCGGACCTCGGCGTCATCGTCGCCTACGGCGGACTGGTGCGCGAGCCGCTGCTCTCGACGCCGCGACTGGGGTGGATCAACCTGCACTTCTCGCTCCTGCCTCGCTGGCGCGGGGCGGCACCCGTGCAGAGGGCCATCATCGCCGGCGACGAGATCACCGGCGCGAGTGTCTTCCAGCTCGTCCCGGAGCTCGATGCCGGTGCGGTTTACGGCCAGTTCACGCAGCCGATAGGCGGCCACGAAACGGCCGGTCACCTTCTGGAGTCACTCGCCGTGAGTGGCGCAGAGCTGCTCCTGCGCGTCATCGATAACCTTGCCGCGGGCACGGCACGCGGCGCAGAGCAGGCAGGCGACGTGACACTCGCTCCCAAACTCGACCTGGAGGACGGCCACATTCGATGGGAGGCCGCGGCGGCCACGGTGGCGAACCAGATCAGGGGAGTCACGCCCGAACCGGGGGCGTTCGCCACCATCGAAGGCGCGAGGCTCAAGATCATCGAGGCCGCGATTGCCCGAGATGCCGCCAGCCTCCCTCCTGGCGAGCTGGCCCGCGACGGGCGCAGGGTCCTCGTTGGAACAGCCACGACTCCGCTCGAGCTGATCACAGTGCACCCGGCTGGCAAGAAACCCATGGCCGCGGCCGACTGGTGGCGCGGGCGACCGGTTGGCGTTTCGGCGGTGCTGTCGTGAGCGGCGAAAGCTCGAACGCTCGACCGGGACGGGCGAAGACGGCGACCGTGCAACCCGCGCGCCGGATCGCACTGGAAGTCATCATTGCCGTGCGCGAGTCGGACGCATACGCGAACCTCCTCCTGCCCGTGCGACTGGATCGGGCCAGGCTCTCCGAAGCCGACGCTGCCCTCGCGACGGAGCTCACCTACGGGACCCTGCGCATGAGCGGCTACTACGACAGGGTGATCGAAATTGCGGCTCGCAGGAGCGTTGCCGACATCGATCCCGGCATCCTCGACGTCCTTCGGCTCGCCTGCCATCAGCTGCTGTCCATGCGGGTGGCCCAGCACGCCGCCGTCGACGAGGCCGTCTCCCTCGCGAAGACCGTCGGCTCGAACTCCGCGACGGGCTTCGTCAATGGAGTGCTTCGCACGATCACGCGGTCTCCTGCGGACGAGTGGCACGCACGGGCACTTGCGACCGCGAAATCCGATGACGAACGACTGTCGATCGAGCACTCACACCCGGAGTGGGTTGTCAGGGCGTTTCGCCAGGCTCTCGCGGCCGAAGGCAGGGAAGAAGAGCTCGTGACGCTCCTCAGTGCAGACAATCTGCCGCCGCGCGTAAGTCTCGTCGAGCTACCGGGCTTCGTAGCCGCTCACGACGGTTCGCGCGCGCGATATTCGCCGCTAGGTGTGGCGTTGAGCGGAGGCGATCCCATGAAACTCGCCAGCATTCGCTCTGGCACGACTCGCGTACAGGACGAAGGCTCGCAGCTCGCGGCCCTTGCTCTCAGTCGAGCGCGCCCGATCGTGCCGGGTGAGCTCTGGCTCGACCTGTGCGCAGGGCCAGGCGGCAAGGCTGCGCTGCTCGCGGCGGAGGCCGCCGTCGGCGGGGCGACGCTGATCGCGAACGAACTTGTCCCGGCGCGAGCCGGCCTCGTGCGCAACGCGCTGAAGGTCTTCGACCCGAGCCCCGAGGTGTGGGAACTCGACGGAACGCGAATCGGCCACGATCACCCCGGTGCGTTCGACCGCATCCTCCTCGATGCGCCGTGCACCGGTCTCGGTGCGCTGCGCCGTCGCCCCGAGGCGCGCTGGCGCAAGAAGCCGAAGGATGTCGCAGACCTGGCGGATCTCCAGCGCCAGTTGATCGTCTCGGCCGTGCGCGCTCTGAAGCCGGGCGGGATCCTTGCCTACGTCACGTGTTCTCCGCATCTCGGCGAGTCCCGTGTGGCGGTGCAGACGGCGTTGCGCGATCCGCAGGTTCGGCTGCTCGACACGCAGGATGTGTTGGGCGGGGTGAGCGAGCGCCCGCTCGAGCTCCCGCACTCGCCGCACGTTCAGCTTTGGCCGCACCGTCACGGCACCGACGCGATGTTCATCCAGCTGCTCGAAAAGGTCTGAGTGAAGCCCCCTCTCGGTATGGTCGACTCATGACTGTTCGGATCAACCCGTCGATCTTGTCCGCCGATTTCGCGAACTTCGAGTCCGAGCTGCACCGCATCGCATCGGCGGATCTCATCCACGTCGATGTCATGGATAACCACTTCGTGCCGAACCTCACGTTCGGCCTTCCTGTGGTCAAGCGTCTTCAACAAGTGACCCCGAAGCCACTCGACGTCCATCTCATGATCGATGACCCCGAGCGCTGGGCGCCCGGCTATGCCGAGGCTGGCGCGTACTCCGTGACGTTCCACGCCGAAGCAACGGGGGATTCGGTCGGACTCGCTCGCACGCTTCGCTCGATCGGCGCGCGCGCGGGTGTCGCGCTGAAACCGGGCACCGACGTCGCCGACTATCTCGACATCCTTGACGAGTTCGACCAGGTGCTTGTCATGACGGTCGAGCCGGGCTTCGGCGGGCAGTCGTTCATGGATTCGGTGATGCCAAAGCTCGTCGCACTGCGCGAAGTGGTCGACGGATCCGGACTGGATGTCTGGCTGCAGGTAGACGGTGGCATCAGCGAGAAGACGATCGCGATTGCCGCGGAGGCCGGGGCGGACACCTTCGTCGCGGGGTCAAGCGTGTTCGGCGCCGATAACCCCGCCGCACAGATCTCGACCCTACGGGAGCTCGCTGCCGCGCATTCGCATCTTGCGCGGTGAATTCTCCGGCACGCTGCCGGGTCTGGTTGACTGGTCCCATGACAGATTCACCGAAGACCAAGCCTGAGATCGACTTCTACGACGGTCCGGAGCCGACGGAGCTCGTGATCGTGGATGTCGAGGAGGGCCGAGGGGCAGAAGCCGCGCCCGGTGCGACCGTCGATGTGCACTACCTCGGCGTCGACTTCGAGTCTGGCGAAGAATTCGATTCAAGCTGGAGCCGAAACCAGTCGATCTCATTCCCGCTGGCCGGTCTCATTAAGGGCTGGCAGGAGGGTATCCCCGGGATGAAGGTCGGCGGTCGCCGACAGCTGATCGTTCCGCCGCACCTGGCGTATGGCCCGGCAGGCGGCGGTCACCGTCTCTCCGGCCGCACCCTGATCTTCGTCATCGACCTGCTCGGCGTGAAGTAACCGAGAGGCATCGCTAGTAGCCTTGATCTCGTGAAATCCTTCGATGGACTGTTCGCCGAGCTGAGCGAGAAGTCCGTGTCGCGGCCAGAGGGCTCCGGCACGGTGCGAGAGCTCGATGCCGGCGTGCACGCGATCGGCAAGAAGATCGTCGAAGAGGCCGCAGAGGTCTGGATGGCCGCCGAATACCAGGGCGATGTCGAGACTGCGGAGGAGATCTCGCAGCTGATCTATCACCTGCAAGTCCTCATGATCGCGAAGGGGCTGACCCCGATCGACATCTACCGACATCTGTGATCGCCGCAGAGTCGCCAGTCGACCGATCATTCCCCTCCGCTTCGATTCCTTAGGACCAGCCATGCTCAGAATTGCGGTGCCCAACAAGGGTTCCCTCAGCGAAACCGCAGCTGAAATGCTCTACGAGGCCGGCTACGCCGGTCGTCGCGATCCGCGCGCCCTCACGGTTGCCGACCCGCGCAACGATGTCGAGTTCTTCTACCTCCGGCCGCGTGACATCGCGACCTATGTCGGATCAGGGGCGCTCGACGTCGGAATCACGGGTCGTGACCTGCTGCTCGACTCCCGGTCGAGCGCGTCCGAGATCGCAAGCCTCGAATTCGGCGCATCGACGTTTCGTTTCGCCGCGGCTCCCGGGCGGTTCGGATCGCTCGAAGAATTGCGCGGAATTAGAGTCGCAACCAGCTATCCCGGGCTGGTCGGCGATTTCCTTGAGCGCAGCGGCGTGATTGCAGAGCTGGTCTCCCTTGATGGTGCCGTGGAGTCCGCAGTCAGGCTCGGGGTTGCGGATGCGGTGGCAGACGTCGTATCAACCGGTTCGACGCTGCGCGCCCAGGGGCTTGAGATCTTCGGCCCCGTCATCCTCGAGTCGACCGCGGTGTTGATCAGCGCGAGAACCGACCTCCCCGGCATTACGACCCTGCAGCGTCGCCTGCAGGGGGTCCTCGTTGCCCGACAGTATGTCCTCGTCGACTACGACGTCCCGGTGCGTCTGCTCGACGCCGCTACCGCCATCACGCCTGGCATAGAGTCGCCCACTGTTTCGCCACTCCACGACCCCGAGTGGGTTGCGGTGCGCTCGATGGTGCCCCGTGCTGACACCAACCACGTCATGGATGAGCTCTACGAACTCGGCGCACGCGCGATCCTCGTGAGCTCGATCCACGCCGCGAGAATTTGATGGCGCCCGCAATCCGCGTCATCCCCTGCCTGGATGTCGCGGCGGGTCGCGTCGTGAAGGGCGTGAACTTCCTGAACCTGAGGGATGCAGGGGATCCGGTCGAGCTCGCGCGGATCTATTACGAGCAGGGTGCAGACGAGATCACGTTTCTCGACGTGAAGGCGACGATCGACAACCGCTCGACGATGTTTGATCTCGTCAGCGCAACCGCCGAGCAGGTGTTCATCCCGCTGACCGTGGGTGGCGGTGTCCGAAGCGCAGAGGATGTCGCGAGGCTCCTGGCGAGCGGAGCGGACAAGATCGGCGTGAACAGCGCTGCCATCGCTCGACCGATGCTCATTGATGAGATCGCGGATCGCTTCGGTGCGCAGGTGATTGTGCTGAGCCTCGACGTGCGACGCAGCGATCGTTCGGCGTCGGGGTTTATCGTGACAACCCACGGTGGCCAGACGGACACCGATCTCGATGCCATGGACTGGGCGCGGGAGGCGATAGAACGTGGTGCGGGAGAGTTGCTCGTGAACTCGATGGATGCGGATGGCACACGAGATGGATTCGATCTCGAATTGATCGCCGCCATGCACGAGTTGAGCCGCGTTCCGGTGATCGCGAGCGGCGGAGCGGGACGCGTCGAGGATTTCGCCCCCGCTGTCGCGGCCGGAGCCGATGCGGTGCTTGCCGCCTCCGTCTTCCACACCGGAGAGTTGAGCGTCGGCGACGTCAAGAGGGCACTGGACACGGCTGGAGTGGTGACACGATGACGGGATACAGCGCGGCCGAGGTGGCGGGAATCGTCGGCGGTATCACCTTCGACGGGGCC
>DASYEE010000023.1:0-13328 GCA_036499165.1 Galbitalea sp.
ATGCTCCTTATTACCGAATGCTGCGGGTCTAGCTTAGTTCTGGGCTTGTGCCGTACGCCTAGATGGCGTGCAGCGGTTTGCCAGCGAGAGCGAGGAAGGCCTCGCCCAGGGCTTCGTTCTGTGTGGGGTGCGCGTGAATCAGCGGAGCGATGTCCTCCGGGTACGCCTCCCAGTTCACGGCGAGCTGCGCTTCGCCGATGAGTTCGCCGACTCGCGCACCGATCATGTGAACTCCAACGATCGGCCCGTCATTGACACGCACCACCTTGACGGAGCCTGAGGTTCCGATGATGTGGCTCTTGCCGTTGCCTGCGAGGTTGTAGTCATAGGCGGTGATCTTGTCGGCGCCGTACTTCTCAGCAGCCTTCGCTTCGGAGAGGCCGATCGATGCAACCTCGGGGTCGCTGTACGTGACCTTGGGGATGTTGACATCCTCGATGACGACCGGGTTCAGGCCCGCAATTTCTTCTGCAACGAAGATGCCCTGCTGGAATCCACGGTGCGCGAGCTGCAGGCCCGGCACGATGTCGCCGACGGCGAAGACGCCGGGCAGGTTTGTCTGGAGGCGCTCATTGGTGATCACGAAGCCGCGATCCATGGTTACGCCGACTTCTTCGTAACCGACGTTCGCGGTCGACGGGCCACGGCCGACGGCCACGAGCAGCAGCTCGGCCTCGACCGTCTCGCCGGTCTCGAGCGTCACGACGACGCCATTGTCGTCCTGCGTGACGCCCGAGAAACGCACGCCGACCTTGAAGTTGATGCCGCGCTTGCGGAAGGCACGCTCGAACTGCTTCGAGACGGACTCGTCCTCGTTGGGCACGAGGTGAGGAAGCGCCTCGATGATGGTGACGTCGGCGCCCCACGACTTCCAGACGCTCGAGAACTCGACGCCGATGACGCCGCCGCCGAGAACCGCAACCTTTTTCGGAACGAAGTCGAGCTGTAGCGCCTGCTCGGACGTGATGACGCGGCCGCCGATTTCGAGACCTGGCAGCGAACGGGAGTAAGACCCGGTGGCGAGGATGACGTTCTTGCCCGTGAGGGTCTGGTCACCGACCTGCACCGTGCTCGGCGAGGTCAGCTTGCCCTCACCCTCGACAACCGTGATACCGCGAGCCTTGATCAGGCCCTGCAGGCCCTTGTACTTGCTGGCGACGATGCCCTCGCGGTAGGCAGTGACGGCCGAGATGTCGATGCCGTCGAAGGTGGTGGTCACGCCGTACTTGACGGACTCGCGCGCGACATCCGCGACCTCAGCTGAGTGCAGTAGAGCCTTCGTCGGGATGCAGCCGACGTGGAGGCAGGTGCCACCGAGCTTGTCCTTTTCGACGAGGGCGACCGAGAAGCCCAGCTCACTCGCACGCAGTGCGGCGGCGTAACCACCGCTTCCTGCGCCGAGGATCACGATGTCAAAATTCTGCTCAGACACGAAAGCGCTCCTTGTGCGTCAGCGTTGTGCTCGAAGCCGGCTGGCAGGATGTGTCAGCGGCCGAATGGGCGGGTCTGCCCGCCTCAAAAACCTTACTACGCGAGAGATAATTCCTCGGCCAGCGCGACAAGTGCGCGAACGCTCACACCGGTCGGCCCCTTGCCGACGAAACCGAAGCCGCCGCCCTTGTTGTCTGCCGGGCCCGCGATGTCGAGATGGGTCCACGGGATGGTGCGCTTGTCGTCGCCCTCCCCGGTCGAACCCACGAATTCAGAGAGGAATACGCCAGCCACGAGCATCCCAGCCACGGTGTTCCCCGGCTTCGAGTTCGCAATATCTGCCACGTCGGAGTTGATGATCGCGCGCAACTCCGGGGGCAGCGGCATCGGCCAGAAGGTTTCGCCGACCCGGGTGGCGACATCGACGACGCGGGCGACGAAATCCTTGTCGCCCATTGCTGCGGAGTACCGGTCGCCGAGCGCGACCCGCTGGGCGCCCGTCAGGGTCGCGACGTCCACGATGTAATCGGGCGATTCCTCGCTCGCGGCGACGAGGCCGTCAGCCAGCACAAGTCGCCCCTCCGCGTCGGTGTTCAACACCTCGACTGTCTTGCCGCCCTTGATGCGGAGCACGTCATCCGGCTTGATCGCGCTGCCGGACGGCAGGTTCTCTGCGATGCAGAGCCACGCCGTCACCTTGATGTTCAGTCCAAGCTTTGCCACAGCAAGCGCGACGGCGAGGATGCTCGCTGCCCCGGTCATGTCGTATTTCATGCCGACCATGGACGCCCCTGGCTTCAGCGAGATTCCGCCCGAGTCGAACGTGATGCCCTTTCCGACGAGAGCGAGGTGGGTTGTCGCCTCGGTCGGCGCATACGTGACCTTGACGAGACGGGGTGGATGCTCGGAGCCTTGGCCGACGCCGAGGATGCCTCCGAATTCTCCAGCTACGAGCTCTGCTTCCGCGAGCACCTCGACATCGACGGGCGCGCCGTCGGCGAGTTGGATCGCCGCGTCCGCGAAGGTCTCCGGGTACAGCGACGATGGAGGTTGGTTCACGAGGTCGCGGACGCTGTGCATCGCCGTGGCGATGATGGCGGCGCGGGAGACCAGGGCTGCGGTGTCGTCGATGCTGCTGGCTACGGTGATCGAGTTCGCCGGCTGCTTGGCCTCGTCGACGGTTCCGGAGCGAAACTCCGTGTACGAGTATGCCCCGATTGCTGCGCCCTCGAGCACTGCCAGCAGGTCTTCTCGCGACTGCGTTGGCAGCGCAAGCACGAGCGAACCCGCGCCTCGCAGCTGACGGGCGGCCGCCCCGGCGGCGTAGCGCAGTTCGTTCGTCCCGATTGTGGTACCGACGCCAACCAGGGCGACCGAGCGTGCCGCTCCGAGGGTTGCGGGCACTCGGCGCACCTCGTCCTGCGCTCCCGTGACTCCGATGTCTCCGAGGACTCTCTCCAGTTCCGCGAACCCGGCTCCATCGCCAAGCAGTCGCGGGCCATCCGATGTCTTCTGTACCCCGATGACCAGCGCCCCGGCTTCGATGGAGAGGGCAGATTCTGAGGTCACGGTCAGCAGTGGAACGGTCATCCTTCAATGCTATCGACCCCTCGGATCCGCACTACGCGGTCCGATCGCGCCGGTGTTCGCTCTCGGCATGTGGCCTGGATGTCGTTCTGCCGGGCACGCGCAAACGACCGCTAATAGAGTTGACACATGCAAAATCCGGCCGGTCTCTACGACGTCATCACAGACCTGGGTGAGGTTCCCACGGGCCTGCCGCTCGTCGCTGCTTTGACGGGGTTCGCAGATGCAGGCGGGGCTGTCTCACAGCTCAGCGAGTACCTCCTCGACACGCTTGAGCACGTGTCGATCGTCGAATTCGACAACGATGCCCTGCTCGACTACCGCGCGCGTCGCCCGGTGATTTATTTCGACCAGGATCACATCTCCGACTACACGCCGTCGACGCTGGGGCTCTACCTGGCTACGGATGAGATCGGCCAGCAGTTCCTGCTCCTGACGGGGTACGAGCCCGACTTCCAGTGGGACCGCTTCACCGCCGCCGTGCTCGAACTGATCGAGCGTCTTCAGGTTCGATCGAGCACCTGGGTCCACGCCATTCCGATGCCCGTGCCGCACACCCGACCGATCAGCGTCACCGTCAGTGGCAATCGCGCCGAGATCATCGAATCGATGTCGATCTGGAAGCCTCGCACCCAGGCGCCAGCGAACGCGCTTCACCTCCTCGAATACCGGCTTCAGGAACTCGGCCACCCCATCGCGGGGTTCGTCCTCCTGATTCCCCACTACCTGGCAGACACAGAGTTCCCCATTGCGGCGGTGACCGCACTCGAGAGTGTCAGCGCGGCGACGAGCCTCATCTTCCCAACGGACAGCCTGCGGGAGACCGGGCGCGAGTTCCTGACGAAGATCGATGAGCAGGTCGAGAACAACCCTGAGCTGGCGAAGCTTGTCACGACGCTCGAGGAGCGCCACGACAGCTACCTGCAGGACAACCCGCTTCGCTCTCCGCTGACCGACATCGACGGCGAATTGCCATCGGCTGACGCGATCGCGGCAGAGTTGCAGAACTTCCTGGCCATGCGCCGGGATGAAGATGGTCCGCTGATCTGATCGGTCGCCTTCCCGACATTTCGCGCTCGATACACTCGAAGGCGTGAATTCGCGCAAGGCGTGGCTGGTGTTCGGGGGCGCGACCTTCGCATACATCGTTGCTGTGCTCCAGCGCTCGTCGCTCGGCGTTGCGGGCGTAGCCGCGACCGACCGGTTCGAGGTCTCGGCGGCGCTGCTATCGAGTCTCGCGGTCATCCAGCTGATCGTCTATGCCGGACTACAGATCCCGGTCGGGGTCCTCCTCGACCGGGTCGGCCCGCGGTTCCTGATTTCGCTCGGGGCCGCACTCATGCTCGTCGGCCAGACCACCCTGGCGCTCTCGCCGACTATTGGTGTTGCGATCGTGGGGCGGATCCTCGTCGGTGCGGGCGACGCCATGACATTCATCTCGGTACTGCGCCTTTTGCCCAATTGGTTTTCCGGCAGGCGGCTGCCGATCGTGTCGCAGTGGGTTGGCACGATTGGTCAGCTCGGCCAGATTCTCTCCGCCGTTCCGCTCTCGCTACTGCTCCATTCCGCGGGATGGTCGACGACGTTTCTCGTGGCAGCCGGCGCATCGGGGCTTGCGCTGGTGGCGGCGTTGACACTCGTGCGGAACGGCGTCTCGCCTGTGACCTCATCGGTTTCCACGATCTCCGGTGCGCCGGCGTCGCCGCTGCGCCAATTGCGCGACGCGCTCGGCAGGCCTGGGACGCGACTCGGCTTCTGGTCGCATTTCGTGACCCAGTCATCCGGCACAGTGTTCAGCTTGTTGTGGGGATTCCCGTTCCTCTCTGTTGCGCTCGGCTACGGGCCAGCAAACGCGTCGCTGCTCCTGACGCTCATGGTCCTCACTGCTGTCGTGACCGGTCCGATGCTCGGACTTCTGACCGCTCGGTATCCGCTGCGCAGGAGCAGCATCGTGCTCGCGATCGTCGCGGGGATGGCGATTGCCTGGGGCATCGTCATTGTGTGGCCAGGTCAGCCGCCGGTCTGGTCGGTGGTCTTGCTGGTCGTCGTCATTGCGATCGGTGGCCCTGGCTCGCTGATCGGGTTCGACTTCGCGCGTACGTTCAATCCGATGCGAAGTCTTGGTTCCGCCACGGGCGTTGTGAACGTCGGCGGCTTCCTCGCATCCTTCGTCATGATGTTCCTGATTGGCGTGGTGCTCGACGCATACAACCGGGCCAACGGGGGAGCCCTCTATTCGCTCGCCGGATTCCGGGTCGCGTTTCTCGTCCAATACGTGATCGTGGGAGCCGGGGTCGTCTTCCTGGTAATCGCCCGCAGGCAGACGCGGCGCAGGATGCACGAGCAGGAGGGAATAGAAGTAGCCCCCCTGTGGGTTGTATTAATGCGAGCGTGGCGCAGGCGAAAGGCGTAGAAGACGCGAACGGCACTGTCGGTCACACGCTGGCAAGCGTGCACGGCGAAACGTGCAATAATTGATCCCGAGACCCGGTTAAGGGCCCATTTCGACATATCTCCCCTTGTGGTGCTGTGTCGGGGGACTTGACAAGGGTCTTAGTGCTGCCCATAAGCAGGCTGGCAAGACAGAACCACTCCTCTGCGTGGCTACGAACCACCAGGCGACAGACATGCAGCAGCAGACGTGCAGTGGCAGACATGAAATTCAACCCGGAAAGGTGTTCCGATGGCAACCCGGACCAAGAACCCGACTATTGAGCGCGAAGCTGGCGAGACCGAGGCCGAGGTCAGCGTAGACCCGACGACCGCAGCACCAGCGAAGAAGACTGCCGCAACAAAGGCGAAGGCCGCTCCGGCCGCAAAGGCAGGGGCGAAGACCCCGGCGGCAAAGACCCCGGCGGCCAAGACAGAGGCAGGCAAGACACCCGCGGTGAAGGCGACCCGTGGCCGCAAGGCCGCATCGACTGGCGACGACGAAGAAGATGAAGACGTCGAAATCGACGACGAGGTCGAGGTAGTCGCCGAGGATGTCGAAGTGTCTGACACCGACGAAGTGGTGAAGGATGTCGTGGCCGACGAGGCCACGGAAGACTCCGACGACGAAGAAGAAGCAGACAAGCCGGAAGAGGAACTCCCGCAGGGCGCCCTTGTTCTCTCACTCGTCGACGACGAAGACGAAGTTCCCGTCTACTCGAGCGCCATCACCGGCGCGACGGCAGACCCGGTCAAGGATTACCTCAAGCAGATCGGTAAGGTCGCGCTGCTGAACGCCGCCGAGGAGGTCGAGCTTGCGATGCGAATCGAGGCCGGACTCTTCGCGGAGGACAAGCTCTCGCAGATGAGCGACGCGGAGCGGCGTTCGACACTCGGCCGTGAGCTTCTGTGGGTGGCCAAGGACGGCCAGCGGGCGAAGAGCCACCTGCTCGGCGCGAACCTGCGCCTTGTTGTGTCGCTCGCCAAGCGCTACACGGGTCGCGGAATGCAGTTCCTCGACCTTATCCAGGAGGGTAACCTCGGCCTCATCCGTGCTGTCGAGAAGTTCGACTACACCAAGGGCTTCAAGTTCTCGACCTACGCGACGTGGTGGATTCGCCAGGCGATCACCCGCGCCATGGCAGACCAGGCCCGTACCATCCGCATCCCGGTGCACATGGTCGAGGTCATCAACAAGCTCGCCCGTGTACAGCGACAGATGCTGCAGGACCTCGGTCGCGAGCCAACCCCCGAAGAGCTCAGTCGCGAGCTCGACATGACTCCTGAGAAGGTCATCGAGGTGCAGAAGTACGGCCGCGAGCCGATTTCGCTGCACACGCCTCTCGGCGAAGACGGAGACAGTGAGTTCGGTGACCTCATCGAGGACACCGAGGCGGTCGTCCCGGCCGACGCTGTTGGCTTCACCATGCTGCAGAAGCAGCTCGAGAGCCTGCTCGATTCGCTGTCGGAGCGCGAGGCCGGAGTAATCCGGATGCGTTTTGGTCTCGGCGACGGGATGCCGAAGACTCTGGACCAGATCGGCGACACCTTCGGCGTAACGCGCGAGCGCATCCGCCAGATCGAGTCGAAGACGATGGCGAAGCTTCGCCATCCGTCCCGCTCGCAGTCGCTGCGCGACTACCTCGAGTAGGCCGATCGCGTTGCGCCTCCTGCTCACGATCTGGGCAGTTAAGCTCGCTGCGCTTGCCATCAAGGCCATGGGGCGAGCAGGAACGCACGTCCCGGGCCTGGTCGCACGCAAGCTGCACCCGGGAATCATCGGCGCGATCCGGCACCCAGCGCGTGTCGTCGTTGTTACCGGCACGAACGGTAAGACCACGGTGTCGAACCTGCTGGCTGAGGCGCTTGAGCACCAAGGACTGCGGGTCGCCAGCAACCGTAGCGGCTCGAATCTCGCGGCTGGCGTTGCGACGAGCCTGATCGATTCTGTTACCTGGACCGGCAAGTCGAAGGCCGACATCGCCGTGTTCGAGATGGACGAACGGTCGGCGAAACTGATCCTGCCGGGGCTGCTGCCAGACCTGCTGGTCTGCATGAACCTGACGCGCGACTCGATCAAGCGCAACGCGCATCCCGCGTACATCGCGTGGATCCTGTCTTCAGCGATGCCGGACAGCACGCAGTTGCTCCTGAACGCCGATGACCTGATTGCCGCGTCCCTCGGCGCCGACACGAATCCACGCTCGTATTTCGCGGTGGACCGGCTGCCAACGGACGGTGTCCGGCCGAGCGGGGCAGCGGTGGATGTCGCGATCTGTCCCGTCTGCGATCACGCGCTCGACTGGGACTATTGGCGCTTTAACCACATCGGTCAGGTGCACTGCCCGGCCTGCGGGTTTCATTCACCCGAAGCGAACTATCGTGCTCGCGAGATCGATGTGACTGCCGGTCGCGTCACTCTCGAACTCGATGGGCAGGCTCGCGAGGCGAGGTTGATCAACAACAACGTCGTCAACATCTACAACGAGATCGCAGTGGCGGGAGCACTCGACCTTCTGGGAGTGCAGCAGGATCGCATCGTGAGCGCTTTCGACACCCTCGAGCCGCCGGCGACCCGGTCGGCAGAAGAGACGATCGGAAATGTTGAGCTTGTGCGACTGCTGACGAAGGGGCTGGTCGGGGTGGCCTGCTCGCGCGCGTTCGAGTACCTCTCGACCTTCGCCGGTCGCAAGGCCGTCGTGCTCAACATCGACGAGGTGAGTGAACGCGAGACCGAGGTCGAGAACACGGCGTGGACCTACGACGCCGACTACGAATACCTGGCGGATGGCACGCTTGGCCAGATCGTGGTCGGGGGAGTGCGCAGGCACGACCAGGCACTCCGACTCGCGATTGCCGGCGTGGATGCCGCACGGATCGTCACACTCGAATCCGAGACGGAGACAGCGGACCTCATCGATCTCGACGACATGGACGACGTATTCAATCTCCACAGCGTCCACAACGCTCTCATCACGGGAAACCCGGTTCAGCAGCGGCTTCGCGCTCGGCTTGCGGAACGTGGTGAGCGCGGCGACCGAGCGCGGGGAGCATCGTGAACCGTGCGCTGACGATCGAGATGCTGTACCCGGAGATCGCTAACCTCCACGGTGACAACGCCAGCATCACCTACCTCGCCCAGTGTCGACCCGACGCCACGGTCATCCGCACCAGCCTGACCGATACACCGGTCTTCGCGACTCGACCGGTCGATCTCGTGTACCTCGGCCCCCTGACCGAGGCGGGCCAGCTGAAGGCGATCGAGCGACTGAGTCCCCATCGTGAGCGAATAGAAGAGCTCATCGAATCGGGCACAGCCTTTCTCTTTACCCATAACGCGCTTGAGGTGCTGGGCGCGCGCATCCGTAATGACGACATGGGGTATGACGTGCCTGGGGTGGGTGTCTTCGAGTTGGAGTCGACGCTGCAGATGTTCGGTCGCTACAACGGCAAGGTCATGGGCGTTGTACCCGAGGCCGGCGCGGAGCATCCCGTTCTCGGCTACAAGTCGCAGTTCTCGATGGTTTCGGCACCGACTTCCCTGCCCGGTTTCCTCACCGCGGAACGAGGGATCGGCCGCGACACAACCACGGCGGTCGAGGGCATCAGAGTCGGCAATTTCATCGGGACCTCGCTGATCGGCCCGCTCCTCGTCGTGAACCCGTACTTCACGCTCGGCCTCCTCGCCGAGCTTGATCCCGACACGGAGCCGGCGCTCGCCCACGGGACGTTCGCGCTGGCGGCCTATGACGCGCGACTGGCCGACTTCAGGCAGGACAAGAGATGGCACTCGTTCGAACGGGTTGTCGCGGCCGGCCGAGGTCGCGCCTGACCCCACGGGGGCACAGCAAAGAACCCGGCAGACCTTTGTCTGCCGGGTTCTTCGCGTAAGCGGTTGGTCGGGCTACGCGTTCTGGTCTTCGAGGAGTCGGTAGGACTCGTCGTGCCACTCGAGCGCGGTGGCCGAGAGCTTCTCTTTGAACTGTGCACCGTGGTGTGCGCAGAAGAGCAGGTCGCCCGTGCTCATGGTCGCGCGCACGTACGCCTGCGCGCCACAGCTGTCGCAACGATCGAGTGCGGTCAACTGGAAGGCGGAGTCGAGCTCGATTTCGCTGTCTGTGATCTGAGACATGTGGGCTGCTCCTTCGGGTCTTAAGGCTTGCGGAAAATCCCGTATCTCTATACAAACACGCTCCTGTTACAACCGTGGGTCATTCACGTGGTATTTCGCTGTGCGCGTATGACCCAATCCGGGGGACGGCCCGCTCCGGCCGTGTGTTGGTTCAGGCGGGAGTCGGCGGCCCAGAATAAGCTGCTTACACAGTTCGTTCCCGCTCAATTTTCTCTGGAGTCCTCGTGGCAAGTTCCGATTACTCCGCCCGTCACCTCTCGGTTCTCGAGGGGCTCGAGGCAGTTCGCAAGCGTCCAGGCATGTACATCGGCTCGACAGATGCCCGTGGGCTCATGCACTGCCTGTGGGAGATCATCGACAACTCTGTCGATGAGGCCCTTGCCGGCAATGGCACCTCAATCGACGTCGTCCTGCACGGGGACAACTCGGTCGAGGTTCGCGACACCGGCCGTGGCATCCCCGTCGATATCGAGCCGAAGACCGGGCTCACCGGTGTCGAGGTCGTATTCACCAAGCTGCACGCTGGAGGCAAATTCGGCTCGGGTTCCTACGCGGCATCCGGTGGACTGCACGGGGTTGGCGCCTCTGTCGTGAACGCGCTGTCCGAACGACTGGATGTCGAGGTCGACCGTGATGGCAAGACGTACGCCATGTCGTTCCATCGCGGGGAGCCAGGCACTTTTGCTGACAAGGATGCATTGAACCCCGATCCGGATGCGCCGTTCTCGCCATTCGTGTCCGGCAGCGAGTTGCGCGTTGTCGGCAAGGTGGCGCGCGGTGTTACCGGCACGCGAATCCGCTATTGGGCCGATCGCCAGATCTTCACCCGCGGCGCTGACTTCCAGACCGATGAACTGGTAGGCCGGGCACGCCAGACGGCATTTCTGGTTCCTGGGCTTCGACTCGACATCGAAGACCGGCGGGGCGAGTCAGTTGAAAAGCAGTCGTTCAGCTTCGCTGGCGGTATCGCCGAATACGTCGAGTTCCTCGCACCCGATGCCCCGCTGACCGACACCTGGTGCATCCAGGGAGCAGGAACCTTCACCGAAACAGTCCCGGTGCTGCAGGAGACGGGCGCAATGCTCCCGACGGAGCTGACGCGCAACGTCGACGTCGATATCGCTCTTCGCTGGGGAGTCGGCTACGAGACCGTCTTCAAGAGCTACGTCAACATCATCGCGACGCCCAAGGGCGGCACCCACCAGGCCGGGTTCGAGCAGGGCCTGATGAAGTTCCTGCGCTCTCAGGTCGAGTTGAATTCCCGCAGGCTCAAGGTCGGCACAGACAAGCTCGAAAAGGACGACATCCTTGCCGGCCTGACCGCAGTGCTCACCGTGCGCCTGCCGGAGCCGCAGTTCGAGGGGCAGACCAAGGAGATCCTGGGCACACCGGGCGTGCGCAACATTGTCGCGAACGTGCTCGCCAAAAGCCTTGGCGAGCGTTTCGCCTCCAGCAAGCGAGATGACAAGGCGCAATCCGCCCTGGTGCTCGACAAGATCGTTGCCGAGATGAAGTCCCGCATTTCCGCTCGAGCTCACAAGGAGACGCAGCGTCGCAAGAACGCGCTCGAGAGTTCGTCGCTTCCGGCCAAACTGGTCGACTGCCGGTCGACTGATGTGCTGAACACGGAGCTGATGATCGTCGAAGGCGACTCAGCACTCGGTACGGCGAAGCTGGCTCGCGACAGTGAGTACCAAGCCCTGCTGCCGATCCGAGGGAAGATCCTCAACGTCCAGAAGGCATCCGTTTCAGACATGCTGTCGAACGCGGAATGCGCTTCGATCATCCAGGTCATCGGCGCAGGATCCGGTCGATCGTTCGAGATCGAGCAGGCCCGCTACGGCAAGATCATCATGATGAGCGATGCAGATGTCGACGGCGCCCACATCCGTACGCTGCTGCTCACGCTCTTCTTTCGCTATATGCGGCCGATGATCGAGCACGGGCGAGTGTTCGCGGCAGTGCCACCCCTGCACCGCGTGATCGTGATGAACCCCGGATCCAAGCCGAACGAGACGATCTACACGTACTCGGAAAAGGAACTCGACGGAGTGCTTGCCGGGCTGAAGCGGCAGAACAAGCGCTACCAGGATCCGATCCAGCGTTACAAAGGCCTCGGCGAGATGGATGCCGACCAACTTGCGTCGACCACGATGGACCGCCGACACCGCACCTTACGCCGAGTGCGCCTCTCGGACGCTGAGCAGGCCGCCTCGGTGTTCGAGTTGCTGATGGGGAGTGATGTCGCGCCTCGCAAGGAGTTCATCATCGCGGGCGACGGTCTCGATCGAGCTCGCATCGACGCCTGACCGCGTCTTTCGCTGGCCTCTCACGCGTAAACTCAGCCCATGTCCCGCAGCGCGGTCGTAAAGATCGCACCGGCCGCGATCATGGCGATCGTCGGGGTCACCGTTGCCATTGCTGCGGTGACCATCCTGATCTTCCTGGTGCGGGCGGGGGACGCTGGCGGCACGAACTGGCCGACGGACTTCGAGCTTCGTTCGAGCGACAACGGCGTGCTGTTCCAGTTTTCCCAGGATGTCTTCGCGGGTCGCTCGCTCGACTGGTCGTTTTCGCCCCAGGTCTACGTCTTCCCTGAGATCCCGATCAGCCTTGCGGCTTACCTCACGGCGGGCGGCACCGTGCAGCTGTACTACCTGTTTGTTGCGGCGATCAACAACGCGCTGTTGTTCCTTGGGCTCTTCGCCGTCATCCGGATGCTGTTTCCGGCCGACGCGGTCGGTCGCCAGCTCGCGCGAGCCGTGATTGCGACCTTCCCTTTGCTGCTGCTGCCGCTCATCGGCACGACCTGGCTGTTCTCGTACCAGGTTGCGCCGACGTACTACTTCGGCATGTACCTGATGATCTTCGTTGCGCCCGCGCTGTACCTCGCATGTCGCCTGCCCACGAAGATCGCGATCGGACTCGGGATCGCCCTGACCGCGGCATCCAATCCGCTCGCGCTCGTGTTCACGGTTCCGGCCCTGGTCATCGTGCTGGTCGTTCAGGCGTTCACTCGGGGGATCCGAGCGATCCTCCGGCCGGCGGCCTGGTCTGCAGGCGTTCTCGTGGTCGCGCTCGTTGTGCGACTCACCCTGTTCTCCCGCCTGCAGGGGGCATCGCCGTTTGCCTACGTCGATTCGTCGATCTTCTCGGGTCGCCTTCTGGTCATCCGCACGTATCTTGAGGGCCTCGTCGCCGACCCGGCAACTGCCATCATCCTGTACCTCGGCGCCCTGGCCGCTGCCGCCGGCATCGTGGTTGCCATCGTCGTGATCGTGCGGCTCGCCAGGAATCGGATGCAGTGGGGACCACGGACGTTCGTCACGCTCTATTACGCGCTGGTGCCGGTCACCGGTCTCGCAGGCACGTTTGCCCTCATCATCACCGACTACCTGTACTTCTGGCCCGTGCTCATCGCGCCCCTCGTGTTCGTGCTTGTGCCGCTGCCAGCCAGATGGGTGCCATTTGCCCTGCCTGCAACGGCCCTCGCGCTGGTCGTCGCCGGCACGATGACCGGCGGTGCGGGAAACCTGGCGTCTGCGAGCGGCTACTTCACCTACCGGAGCGACGAAACACGGTGCCTCGACTCGAGGCTGCCCGCCGGCGACGACATCGGATACGCGACCTTCTCCGATGCTCGCAGGCTCGAACTGACATCGGCGCGACCAGTTCGCTTGATCCAGCTCAAGAGCAGCGGCGTGCGCGCATACTGGCTGACCAATCGCGACTACGCGCGCGACAACGT
>DASYEE010000024.1:0-2304 GCA_036499165.1 Galbitalea sp.
GAGCGGGCCAGTCGGCGTTCGATCGTCATGCGAGCATCCTCTCGGGTCTCGGCCTACCGCGTGAAGTTGACGTGGATGGTGCCGATCTCGGCCACCTCGGTCGTCACGGTGTGGCTGAGCTCGAGCCCGCCCAGGTCGTCCCAGAGTCGCGTGCCCCGACCCAGGACCACCGGCGCGACCATCACATGCAGCTGGTCGACGAGCCCGGCCTTCAGGAACTCGCGCGCCGTGCCGATGCCGCCGCCGACGCGCACGTCTTTGCCGCCGGCCGCCGCGGTGGCCTCCGCCAGCACCTTCTCGATGGGCTCGTTGCGGAACTCGAACGTCGTGCCGCCGTCCATCGGGATCGCCGGACGCGGCGCGCTGTGGGTCAGCACGAAGACCGGCGTGTGGAACGGGGGCTCGTCGCCCCACCAACCCTTCCAGTCCGCGTCATCCGGAAATGAATGAAGACCGAACATGGCGGCACCCATGATCTCGGCGCCGACACCCTGGAAGAATGCGGCGGCGTACTTCTCATCGACGCCGGTCGTGCCCTCGCCACTGGTGTCGCCGAATGCCACCTCGCGGAAGGTGCGCGTCGCGGTGTACGCCGCGGTGAGGCGGTCCCAGTCCTCACCCATCGGGCTGGTCGGAGTCGGCTCGGACGTGGCGGCGAAGCCGTCGAGCGAGAGGAACAGGTCGATGCGAACGCGGGTCATGTCAGGCTTCTTTCGGTGCGGTGCGGATCAGATGGATGCCGAGCCGGTCGGCTTGCTGCTCGGCCGGAGTTCGTTGCTCCCCCAGCCACAGCTGCAGCACGTCGAGCGCGCCGGGGCGCAGGGTCACGGTGCGGACGCGGCCCTGCTTCTGCGACGTGACGACCCCGGCATCCTCGAGGATGCCCAGATGCTGCATCAACGACGGCAGCGCCATGTCGAACGGTGCTGCCAGCTCACTCACGACGGCCGGCGACTTCGCCAATCGCTCCACGACGGCTCGCCGGGTGGGATCCGCAAGAGCGCGAATCACCCCGTCGAGCTCGTCGTGATAGTTAGGCATACGCCTAAGTGTTGTGGATGCGGCGCGATCCGTCAAGAAGTCCCTCGAAGCGCATCGAAGTCGCCGATAGGGTTTCGCCATGTCCTCGGAGCGCGAAGAAACGAATCCGCACTCGGATGGACCCGCGCATTCCAGGGCAACTGCGATTTCAGCTGGCAGTTTCCACTCTCTGGCGCTGAGGAGCGACGGTACCGTTGCCGCTTGGGGTCTCAACGACTCTGGACAATGCGACGTGCCCGATCACCTCACCGGTGTGGTGGCCATCGCAGCGGATGGAAGATACAACCTGGCGTTGACCAGCGATGGGAGCGTCGAAGCGTGGGGCGTCTGGGGCCGAGGCTCGGTCAAGAGTGACGTTACGGCGCCGCGCGATCTTGGCTCCGTTACAGGAGTCGCAGCTGGGAGCAATCACGCTCTTGCTCTGCTCGAGGACGGGACTGTGGCGGCTTGGGGAGAAAACGGCGCCGGTCAATGCGACGTCCCTAGCTCTCTTACAGGCGTAGTCAGGATCGCGGGAGGAGGCGCTCACAGCCTTGCGGTCACACAAAGTGGAGCAGTCGTCGCCTGGGGCGACTCCAATTGGAGCCAACAGAAGATCTCCGACCGTGTTGACAATGCCCGGCTCGGCGACATTTTCGACATTGCGGCCGACGGGTCGTTGAATCTTTTCCTCCTCGATGACGGCACGGTTGTCGCGTGGGATTGTCACGCAGACATGTGGGGGGATGTCATCGGCGGCCCCGATCGCGGTTTCTATGCGCCTGCAGAGTTCTCGGGCCCGCGCGTCTCAGCGATCGCGACTGGATACGCCAATCACCTCGCGGTCAGAGACGGTTACGTGCTTCGCGCGCAGTCAAGCAGACTAACGAGCCCCGTCCCGGTGCCTGCAGATCTCGGCCGGGCCGTGGATGCGGCAGCCGGGGACGGCCATAGCATGGCTCTCCGAGCGGACGGCACCGTCGGCGCGTGGGGCTCAAACGAATATGGCCAGGCCGTGGTGCCATCGGAGTTTGCCCGGTAGCCCTTTGCCAGTTCGCGGTGATCCGAAAGGTGCGCGGTGCGGCGGCTGACGGCAATGACTCTCGCGCTACCATCGCTCAACCGCCACGACAAAGGAGTCGCCGTGCACGCACCGTCGATCAACTACATCGCCGTCATCCTGGCCACGCTCTCGAGCATGATCATCGGCTCGGTCTGGTACACCCCGAAGGTCTTCGGCAACTACTGGATGAAGCTCTCCGGCGTGAAGCCGAGCGGCAAGGC
>DASYEE010000025.1:0-3665 GCA_036499165.1 Galbitalea sp.
CATCGGCTTCCCGCGGCCCGTGAAGTGGGACCACAGAGACGAGTACCTGCGCGGCGGGATGTCGTCGCCGGCGAGGAGGACACGGACACGGTTGACGCTGACGTAGCCGTTGTGGGCATACGCGTCACGAGCGCAGGCTGCGAGGAAGAGGGTTGGGACGTCGGCGCCGATGGGGGAGTGGGCGTCGGCTAGGAGCTCGAGGAGGTCGCCGGTGGGTTCGTCGACGGGGGAGAAGCGAGGGGCGGTCATGCTGGAAGTCCCAGTGCGATCAGACCGCGCTTCCTACGGGCCGCAGCAGTGTCCAGCTCAGGGCCAATGCCATGAGACTCGACCGTCTGGAAACGTGGATTCCACTGGATATTGAACAGCGGCAATTCCGTGCGGATGGCGTTGCGCTCAATCGCTAGACCTACGAAGTAGTCATAGGGTCCGGCGAAGGTGACCGTCTCAATGCGGGTTGACCAGTGGCGCGCCGCTCGGTGTTGGTCGATGCGCTTCTCGGGGTACTGGGTGCATCCGATGTAGAGCAGGGCGCCAGCGGCGTCGTAGCAGCGATAGACGTAGTGGGTGTCGTTCATGCCGACCGCCTCTGGACCGCGCTGACGTTCTGATGTGCGGCGATGTAGACGTCGATCGCGGCCTCAGAGACCTGCCAGGAGCCGCCATACTTGGAGCCGCGCAGGTTCTTGCGTCGAAGCTCGTCGAGTACGAACCGCTCAGACTTCCGCAGCTTCTCGGCAGCCTCGGCCACCGTCAGCAGGGCGCTCATGCCGCGAACTGATCGGGCCGCAGGATGCTGATCTGGCGGACCTTGAGCAGGTCGGCGATCTTGGCTGCCATCTCGGGCTGCAACCGCTTGCGACCGGCCTCGATGTTCGCCAGGTAGGAGCGACTGATGACCAGTGCGTTCGCCATCTCGTCGGGCTTGAGTCCCCGTAGTTCGCGGAACTCCCGGATGGTGGATCCGACTCGCTGCCACTCGGGGTTCGGAACAATCTCTGTCATGACTCGAACTGTAAGGAACTTGCAGGAACGATGCAAGGGAAACGCTGGAAACAATCCCAGAAATCTACGAACATGCAGGTCAGAGGCTCGAACACGGTTGTAGTTATCGGCGTGTTTTCCCGTGAAGTCGGGGGTCGAGGCCCGGACTGTCCGGCTTGCTGTTCCTATGTGTTTCCGCGACTCTGGCGGAATGGCGATGGACGAGCAGGGCCGCAAACTGGCCGGGGCCTACGTGAAAGAGGCTCTGGACAAGCAGCGCAAGAACCGCCGCTGGCTAGAAGACGAGACCGGGCTGACCTTTGACACCGTGAGCGACATGCTCAACGGCGTCCGGTGGCCCAGGGTCGACACCAGGAACTCTGTCGAGGATGCCCTGGGACTGAAGCGTGGCTCCATCGAGCGAGCCGCGAACGGGGTGGTCGACCCACTCGGCGACCCGGTTGAACAGGCGATTGCCGACTCGACACTTTCGCGTGCAGACAAGGCCGAGCTCGTCGCGCACTACTTCCGGCTCGTCGATGCCGAGGAGGCCGAGCGTCGAGCCTGACCTGTTCGCCTTACGTTCGTCGGACTCCGGGATTAGGTTCACTTAGTGACCGCCAGGTAGGCGGTCCCAGGGATCTCGGGGAGAGTCGTGTTGTTGGATTCAGACGTTTCAATTCGGTGCTTGCTGATCTATGTCGGGTGGGCCACGTCGCTGGCGCTCGTCCTGGTTGGGTGGGGCTTTGACATCCCAGGTCTACGCGCCCTCGGCATCTGGGTATGTGCCGTCGCGGGGGTGCTCAGCATCATCCGCGACAACCAGCACACGCGACGGATGCTCAACCGCGCACAGGCCGCAGCCCAGAAGCGAGACATCTAGTCGCCGATCGGCTTCGGCTCCGGTCGTGACCCCAGCACCAAGGAAGCAGCCTCGGCCGCCGCACGCTGGACGTCGGGGAGCAGGTGCCCGTAGGTGTCGATGGTGGTGGTGATCTTCTCGTGCCCAAGGCGCGCCTGGATCACCGGCAGCGGTGCGCCGGCCGCGATCAGCCAGGCGACATGGGCGTGGCGCAAGTCGTGAAGCCGCGGTTGCGGGTCCTCGATCGTCCGGGTGCTCTCAGCCCCTGGCCGGTCGTCCATGCCTAGGCACTTCTTCTGCCAGATGTCGACGTAGAACGTTTTGTGCCGCAGGGGTCCGCCCTTCGGTGGCAGGAAGAGCCTGGACGACCGTGGACGGTCCAGCAGCGGCTCGAGCGCCTCGACGACTTCCGCAGGAAGCGTGACGGTTCGTCGCGACCGCTTGGACTTGGTCGGGCCGATGATGACCTTGCCGGGTGAGTCAGGGTCCTGCTTTTCGGCCTTGGTGATCGAGACAGTCATTTTCTCCGGGTCAACGTCGGCGACGGTCAGCGCGGCCAGCTCGCCCCAGCGCATCCCGGTTCCGGCAAGCGTGAGGATCAGCGGCTTCCAGTGCTCCGGCGTGGCATCGAGAACGCGCCAGAACTCCTCGCGGCTCAGATAGCGGTGCTCGATCTCTTCGTGCGCGGTGTTGCGCGAGGGCCTGACGCCGATGGTGGGGGAGCGGGGGATCAACCCGTCCTCGGCAGCCATCTTGAGCATGTGCGTCAGGACGCCCCAGGCGTTCAGGACCGTCTTGTCCTTGCCTGCGACCTGGTTCAGCGCCTTGGAGACCTCTACCCGACCGATGCTGGAAAGGCGGTAGTGCCCGAGCGGCTTGCTCCAGTGGGTCCGGTAGATGCGTCGGTAGCGGGCGATGGTCGCCGCGTTGGCCTTGGTGATCGAGTCGAAGTGGATCTCGGCCCACTCGTTCAGCGTGTGCTCGTCGGCAGCTTCCTTGTCGCGTCGGTACTCGGCCAGTGCCCAGGAGACGCCGCGGTCTGCGCAGTCCCGGATGAACTGCTCAGCCTCGGGCGCCGTGGCGTAGGTCGCGGAGGTGTACTTGCCTCGCTCGGGGTCTCGTACACGCACGACGTAGCGCACTCCGACTGGCTTGCCGCCGCGTCGCAGCTCGCGGGTTTCGACCTTGGGCATGGCTAGAGGCTATTCCCGATCGGTGTATACGGTGTGTATTGACCTACCGAAAATAGCCCCTGACCTGCGTGTCCGAGGGGGGACTTGAAACCGTTTCCGGGCTCGTCTCTGACCTGCATGGACACCGTAAAAGCGCAGGTCAGAGCCCCTTTTGACAGGGTCCAGGCGGGAGGCTAAAGGAGGCTGAAAGCGGCTAAGTGTGTATACGTACACACCGTCTCGCACCCATTTCCCGAGAGCTCGGCGTACAGTAAGACGAAAGAGCCCCGCCAGCGCGTGAACACTGACGGGGCTGATCCGCCTAACAAGGAGGCGAACCATGATGAACGCTACTGCACCGAACGCCGACCACCGGGGGCGTGAGGCAGGATGAGCGGCGTGGAGACGAAGCCGTGGATCTACACGCACGCCGAGGAGTTCCGTGGTCACCAGACGGAGATGACCCTCGAGCACCCCGGTCGCTGCCTGACGTGCGGCGCTGTTGCCCCCGGCGCGCTGCTTGAAGTCCAACGCACCGAGCCCACCCCAAGACCGCCCCCGACCTGCCAGCGTTCCTGCTGGCGCGCTACTCGGACGAGTTGCGGAACCTCGACTTCGTGCGCGACTTCATTCCAGACGAGGGCAAC
>DASYEE010000026.1:0-13339 GCA_036499165.1 Galbitalea sp.
ATGTCTGCCTGGCCATTCCCGACAACGAAGTCGACCTGATTCCTCCACAGCCCAAAGAGTGACCGCAGCTGCGCGCCCCCGAACAGGGGGCCGTGTCCCCCGGCGTTCACCCGGTAGCTTGCATGGAATGCCCCTCTCCCCACAAGCTCCGCCACCGAGCGCTGCAGGATTGGTACGACGACAGCGAGGGCGATGTGCTCGCCGTGCAGGAGCTCGCCGGCCACGCCTCCGCTGACACCACCCGCCGCTACGTGAAGCCACGGCAGGATCGCCTCCGCCGACTCGTGCTCGCCCGCGCATCGTGACATTCGAACATACGTGACGGTTTTCCAGCTGCTGCAGGATCCCGTCGCCGGCGCCGGCGCCGGCAACCGCTACCTATGTTCGAATGTCTACCCGTAGAGCTGCTGGAAGGCTTCGGGGTCTTTCTTCTCGGCGGCGGCGCAGCTCTTCGACGCGTCCACTGTCGCTTCGGCGACCGCATGATCGGTGCGCGTCACGGTGCCGTCCGCGAACACGTCGTTCACGATCCGGGTGACGCAGTTCTTCTCGGCCTGGCTTGGCCCGCTCGAGCAGCCAGTCAGCAGGAGCGCGATCGCGACGAGAGCGAGCGTGGCTTTCATGCGGGCGAGCCTACTGCCGCAGCGGGTCTTTCACGATCCAGCCGGCGAGGTAGGCTCCGCCGGCCGTGACGCCGGAGTAGACGACGGGCGCCCAGGCTCCGAGGCTGGCGAACAGGTCGGGTGTGATCGCGTTGACGGCGCCGACGACAGCTGCGCCGACGATGCCGCCGGCGACCGAGGCGATCACCTTGGGTGAGATCGTCTTAGTCGGGTCGGGTGTGGTGGTGTTCATCTTGTTCTCCTTCGTGGTCGCGGGGTCGTGTGTTCGATCCCGAGGTGGTCTTCGATGCGGGTCACCGACCGGACAAGCGACGCCTGAGACGCCTCGATCTTCCGAAACCGGTCAGAGTTCTCCGCGTGCCGTTCATCACCCTCGATCCGTAGGTTGGTGTCGTGATCGTTGGTGACCTGGTGGCGGATCACTTTCACGTCGCGCCGTTGGCTGATGACAACGCCGATCAGTGCGATAACAGCCGCGGTGAGTAGAGCGCATGCACCGATGATCGCGACGGTGATCGCGACGGCTGATTGCTCGCTCAGCCCCGCCTGGACGAGCAGATCGATCACTCGAGGGTGCCCGTCTGTGCCGGGTAGACGACCTGCGTCGGAATGTGGATCCCGGCGATGGTGTCGTTGATGGTCTTCAGCGATGCGAGGATCGCGGCAAGGGCCTCCGAGTTGTCACCCGCCACAACTCCCGCCGCTGGTTTGACCGCAGCCTTCCATGCATCGGATGCGATCTTCGCTGCGGCAAGGATGGGTGCCCACCGGTCGTCGTCGATCGCGTCGCCACCGTTGTCCGAGATCGCAGACCAACCCTTCGCCACAGCCACATCGGTCGTGGTCAATGCCCCGTTGGGGAACTGTGCCCCAACCAGTGCGAAACCCACGCCGTTGCCGTTCTTCATGTGAGTCAGGTATTTCAGACCGTTCATGTTCTCGTCCTTCTTCTCAGGGGTGTTGTCGAGTGGGGTGGAGCCGCCGCTAGCGGTGCTAAGTGCGTTGACGAGAGGCTCGAATGGGACCCGAACCCCGCCAACGGTCGCGTCGATGTGGGGCCACCGCGACGCCTTATTCGGCATGCCGATCGGCTGTCCCCGTTTGACCTTCGCCCCCGACTTCACCAACGTGGATGCGACCTCGCGGTAGTTGATCGACCGCCCGTCCGCGAGTTGCAGGAAGATCGCTTTGCCGGGTGTGAACCCGTTCTCCGCCGCCACCAACCGGACGACACCGTCTGCTGCTGCCGTGATCTGCCGGGGCGGATACATGATGTAATCCGTGCCACCCTCGTACCCGGCAGCACGATGCTCAGCCCACGACCACCCGACCGTGCATCCTGCGAACGGGTTCACGATGACGACGGTCATGCGCCGATCAGTTTCACGGTCACGCTCGAAGCAAGCGCAATAGCCCCGCCGGCGATCGCGCCGGAGGCAGCTGAGTGGAGGACCATGATCTCCACGTAGTCGGCGGCTGCAGCCGCCACCGTGAAGACCGATTTTAATGGGGCACCGACACCGGACTGGCCGATGTTGCGGACGCTGGACGCAGGAACATCGGTCGTCCCGTTGAGGCGCCCGTACACGGTCCCGGTGCCCGAAGAGTTGTTGTTATACAACTGCACAGACACCTCGTATAGCCCCGCAACCGGGAACGTGATCCGGGTTTTGTTCGTACTGTTGTCGTGCATCCCCGAAGGGTCGGACGCTTCAACATCCCAGACGACCCCCGCCGCCGAAGTCGTCAGGTTCTGACTCGCCGATAGCTGCAACGAACAGTAGAGCCCTCGTTCGAGGTCGTCGAGGCGGTCGCGGTCGAGACCGACTGCGTCGGACACGGACTGCTGTCCGATGTTGAGCAGGTCCGATGCGAGACTCTCAACGTCGGATTCTCCATAGAACCAGATGCCGTTCGCGTCGGCCGAGCCAAGGCCGCTAGGCATTGCGGCCGGCTTCCTCGATGCGCTCCAGTTTTTCGATGCGCTCGTGCTGATCGCGGACGACGGCGAGCAGCGCGACGGCGAGGCGCTCATAAGCGAGACCCTCGACTTCACCCGCGGGACCCCGGATCACCAAGAACTCAAGTTGTGGGTTCTTGGCGACGTCATCTGCAATGAGGCCGGTGTCGTGCCCTCCCGCCCGATAGTCGAACTCCACTTCGCGGCACGCGGCGAGCACTCCACCGGGGTCGATCGTGGCCGGGGTGATGTTCTTCTTGTACTTCCGCGCCGATGGGACCACGCCGATCCGGTCGTCGGTGCTGGACGTGTACACAGAGCGATAACTCGTCGTGAGAATGCGTCCATAAACGTCGGCGGAAATGAAGCCGGAGTCGGCTTTGACGTGGCCTGTGGTGTCGACGCCCGCTGCGATGGTGCTGCTGATCTTGCTCCCGGGAATCGAGGGCAACTGGGCGACGCTTAGCACGCCAGTGATCTGAGAGGCGCTATGCGTGCCGGAGATCTCGTGGTCGGCGAGCATGTCGCGGGTGGAGTTGATGTACTGCCACAGCGTCCAGAGCTTCTCGAGGCCGGTGAGGATCGGAAGGTCGGCAGCTGACGCTGCTGAGCCGTCAGTGGGGTCGGTCATAGTACTTGACTCCAATCGGTGAACGCGTTCGCGGCGAGGGTCGGGTGGTCGGTCTCCACGTCGGCCGAGGTGACGTCGTAGATCTGGCCGAACAGCCACGAATCGGGGGACACGTCGACCAGGCCGCGGGACGAGAGATCCATCTCGTCATCCGGGTAGCGGAAAGTAACGGAGGCGACGCTGCCGATCACTGAAACGGTGTCCGGCGGTGTGATCCTGGTCGTCTGCCCCGGCGTCGCCGACAGCACCGTCTCGAGCGACACGTCGAGCACCCGCCCGCGGCCCTGCAGCCGGCTGAGGATGCCCGCCGCAGCACCGGCCCCCGGGTAGATCGTGTTGGGCCGCTCGACCGGTAGCAGTGCTTTCGCCGGCTGCGCGCCAGCGGGGTCGTAGGCGGTATGGCTGGCGCCGAGGTCGTCGGTCCAGGTGTATCTGACGACTACGGCGTCGGCCCAGACGTTCGGGTCCAGACTCATGCCGTCTTTGCTCTTGACCATCGTGGTCGGGGTGATGGCGAGGTTCCCGTCCGAGGGCGACTGTCGCTCGGTGAGGTGCCAACGGCGTTTCTCGTCGCACCACAGTCGCAGGGAGGCCGGCTCCGCGAGAGCGTCGAAATACTTCTGCGCGGTCGTTCCCGGTTGCCACATTGTTGCGTCGGCTTCGGAGACCGTCGCCGTGCTGGGGTCGGTCTGCAGCGTGGCAGCGTATCGGTCGAGGATCAGCTGCGCGATCGTCGCAAGGTCGGTGCTGTTCGGGTCCCAAGGATCGGATGCCGCCAGGCCGTCGCCGATCATCAGTGCTTCGTCGCTTGCGACCGTGAGGGTCAGCTCTTTGGCGTTGTCGTCGAGGTCACGCCCGAGCACGTACAGGTCGAAGTTGCGCAGCCCTGCCGGTCGTTCCGTGGAGCCCACCCAGGCGCTGTAGAGGGCGTGGGTGATGTTGGCGGCCAGACCGGAGCTCAGGGTCGTCAATGCTGCCATCGAACCGCCGCCGAGCGCAGTCAGGTCGGCGATGGTCCAGGGCCGGCCGAAGTCGCGGCGCAGCTGGATCGAGACGCGCAGATCGCTGGTGCGCAGATCGATAGCTGCGCGATCGTCGCCGGTGGGCAGCTCGCATACGATGCTGCCCTGCACGTAGGGCGACCATCCTTCGTCGAGGGTCAGCTGTGCCGACTTCACCTCGAGCTCGAGACCGATCGGCTGAAGAATCGCGGGTGCTGACGGTGCGGCGATCGCGGTCATGGCACCTCCCGATAGCCGATTGATACCGTCCAGGTGGCTCGGCTCTCGCTCTGGGTGACCACGAGGGCGCCCTCGCGGACGAAGTTGAAGCTGAGTTCGGCGTAGTCGTCGGTGAATGTCCACACGCCAGCGGCCGCGAGATCGGCACGGGCCGCCTCGGCGGCCGCGACGTCGTCGAAGAGGTACTGCTCCGTTCCCGCGCGCGGCAGGTCGGGGCGCAGGCTGACGCCGATCGAGCCGTCGAGGTGGTCGTGGAGGATGTTGCGCGAGTCGTTGGTCGACTCGTGACCGACGCGCAGCACCGGGTGGTGGGTCACTGTGCCATTGCTGAGCGAGAGGGTCATACGACCGCCGCCCCGTACTTGTTGACGATGGAGGCGCGGATCTTGATGTCGCGCTGCTTCTTCGTGAACGCGTCGACGGCCGCGGCCGCTCCGGTGAGGTCGACGGTGGGCTTCACGACGACGGGAGTCTTCGCAAGAGCGCCGAGCTGCTGCGCCTCTGCGGTGTAGCGGTCGCTGGATGCCTTCGCCGTCTTCGCGATCGCGGCGGTCTCCTGATCGGCCAGCTTGCTCTTGATCGCCTGGGCGTCTCGCGCGGCGGCCGCGTCCTCGTCGTGCAGGTCGATGAGCTTCTGGTTGGCGGTCAGGATCTTGTTCAGGTCATTGAGCTCGGGGTCGCCGCCTTGGTTGGCACGGCTCTTCTTCTCGGTGGCGTAGGCCGCGGCGCGCTTGTCTTCTGCCGCCTGGGTGGCCGCGATGACCGCCTGCAGGTCTTTGTAGCTACCGGCCTGGGCGAGGATGTAGGTGTTGACATCGACGCCGATCTTCTTCGCCGCGTCGGCAGCGGCTTGCTTCTTTCCCGAATCGAACAGGATGTCCTGGGCTGCCGATACGATCTGCGCCTGAGTCAGCGCGTCGCGACCCTCATCCGCGGCGCTCTTGTAGGCATCGTCGATGTGCTGCTTGACCTCTTCCCAGGCTTTCTGGTCAGCCTGTGCAAGGTCGACGAGTGTACTGAACGCTGGGCCGGCCGCCAGTGCCACGATCCCGCCGATTCCGCCGGCGATGCCCGATGCTGCGAGAAGGCCGCCCTTGATATCCGACAGCACGTCGCCGGCCTTCTGACCGAACTTCCCGAACCCACCGCCGGCCTGCGCCTCGACCTCGCGACCCGTGGTCGCAGCAGTCGCGGCGACCGACTCGAGGTTGCGCTGCATCATCTGCGTGGTCTTGCCGAATGCTGCGCCCAGCTGGTTGGACGCCTTCTCGGAGAGGTTGAAGGCTCGGCCTATGTTTTCCTCGATCTGCTGTGCGGTCCACCCAGCCCTCTGCGCGACCTCGAGGTCCCCCTTGATCAGTTCCACATTGACGGCTGCGGTCTCGGCCGCCAGCGTGCGCAGCGCCGTCTGAGTACTGACCTGCGCCTGTTGGGCCGCGATCGAAGCCAGGAAGAAATGGGGTTGGATGTCGTCGATCGACTGCTGCACTGCCTTCGAGCCCTCGACCGACCCTTCCGGGTTGATGTTGACGGCGATCTCGATCGGCTTCGTCATTTCGCACCACCAGCTGCGGCCGCCTCGTAACCCTCGGCGATCGTCGTCACCCAGATCCTGACCATCTCGGTGACTGTTTCCGAGGCGGTCTTGAACACAACCTGCCCGGTCTTCTGCCGGCTCGGCAGACCACGGTTGATCATCTTGGTGACGGTGTAGGGCTTGCCCTTGCCTGAGTGGGTGGCGATCTGCACTCGTCGAGTGCGGGCACCGAACTCGACACCCGGCCACTGGTAGGCCGGCACCAGGCCGCCCGACAATGGCACGGTCGACTGAGCTGCCCGCAGCACGAAGCCGCTCGAGCTGGCCGAGACGGTCGCGCCGGCGACGAGCACGCGGGTATCTTGCAGCCCGCGAGCTCGAGCGGCGAGGCCGCCGAGCCATGCGCCGCCTACGGCGCTCTCGGTGGCGGTTGTGAGGTCGCCGACGAGCGCGTTGTCGGCAGCGGCCATCGCTGCCTTCACGCGCCCGAGGTCGGGCGACTCAACCGTCATCTGCACCGCGAGCTCAGCTCAGGAAGGGTAGGTGAAAGCGGGGGCGCCACACGGCATCTGGATCGTCGACTGGTTGAACTTGTCGACGTCGCCTCCGACTGTCGGCGAGATAAGCACGACGTCGACCGAGACGGAGAAATCGCCGTCAGCGTCGGGCTGGTAGACCAGAGTGGCGGTGGTACCCGCGTTGGCGAGCAGGAAGTTGTAGAGGCTGTCGGCGTTCTGGTAGTCGTGCACGAGGGTCAGGGCGCACACGTAGGTGGGCGCGCCGACGTCAGGCACGAGCGAGTCCGGGGTGCCACCCTTCCAGTTCTGAACCGGGGTGGTGGGTGTGATCGTGCAGTTGTTGACGTGCTTGGAGTAACTGGTTGCTCCGATCGTCACAAGCAGGTTCTTGACGACGCGGGGAGTCGCGGCTGTCTCAGTCATGGTGCCCTTCTATCTTTCGGTGATCGCGTGGACGGTGAACTGGTATGCATTGGCTGCTGAGGGGTGCTGCTGGCGACGCGCGCTCCAGTCGTTGACCCACTTGATGGAGTCGAGGGCGTCGGCGACGAGTTGGGCGATGTCGTCCAGGTCGTCTTCGCCTTCACCTCGTGTGACGATCGGGCTGATGGCCCAGACGCTGAAGGTCTCGAGGTAGTCGCCTTGCGGGTTTTGCGCGTTGTGGGCGAACTCCTCCCGCACGATCTGCAGCGTGCCGCGAGTGCTGCCGTCTGTGGCTGCGAGCTCGCGAGGGTCTGGGATCGAACGGAACGGGAGCCCGTCAGGGTCGAGCGTGGCGATCGCGACCACAAGCGCGTCCGCGAGTATCTCGCGGGAGTAGTCGGTCATCCGATTCTCACCACGCTGAGGTCGGGCCAGATCATCCGCCTGATCTTGATGCCCATCGTCGGAATGCGAACGATGTAGCCGGGGCCGCCGATCTCGGTGAGGTCGGTGCCGCCGGCGTTGGTCTCTTGGCCGTCCCAGATCTCCATGACCCGCATGTACTGAGCCATACGAAAGCGCGTCGGGATGTTCACGGGCACTGCGGGGTCGGCGATCGGGTCGCCGAGCGTGTACGGGGACTTGAAGGGCCGTTGAGCGACGCCGTTGTCATCGACCGCCAGACCAGCGAGGGTGATGTCTTCTTGGGCGACGTCGAGCAGTTCCTGCACCAGCTCGTTGCTGAGAGAGCCAAGGGCGCTGTCGCGGGTGCGGATGCTCTCCAACGTGTGCCAGGTGGCCACGGCCTTTCTTCCTCTCATTTGACGTCGGGCGGGGGGTGAAGCTGTGGGCCGCGACCGACTCGCGGCCCACAGCGGTCAGGGCGCGGTGACCGTGCCTTTGTAGAGCCCGCGTGCGTCGTTGACGAGCGCGGCCGCGTACTTGAACACACCGAGGTCGACCATGCCGGCGGCGATGTTGTCGGCCGTCAGCTGCACGTCGGGGAACTCGGCGTACGTGACGGCGTTCTTGTCGCCGACAACCCACTGGCGGGTTGCGAGGTTCGGATCGGAGACGAACGAGATCCCGCCGGCGGTGCCGCTCTGGTCGCCGAGGCTGATCTCGCCCTGGTTCTTCAGCCACCAGGGCACGTCTTCCTCGGCGAGGTTGATGAACTCCCCGTAGAGGGCCGGTGCGAGGTGCACGAAGTCCAGGTTGAATGCGGTCGTGCCGGTGCCGCCTAGTGCGAGGATGCCCAGGTCGGTGAGCAGGGTGAGCACGTCGGCCTTCGCGGTCGCGACGTTCGTCGCGGACGAGACCACCTTGGCGCGGACGTAGGCCTCGGTCTGCAACAGCGCGTCGTCCCCGGCCTTGGCGAAGGTCTTGGCGATGATGCCGCTGCGGCCGAGGTCGATGAACTTGCGCTGCAGCGACCAGCCCCCGGCGAAGCCCTGCGGGTCCACGTTCACGGGTGTCCACGTCAGCTCTTCGGAGTGGATGGCGGTGCCGTCGTTCGGGTCCTGCGGGACGGTCGGGGTGGTGCCCCACGCCCAGCCCTCGAGGCCGTCTGCGTCGAGTCGCTCGATGCCGAAAGTGCTGATGAATGGGCGACGGATCGCGCCGACGCGCCACACCTCACCCATCCACTTCCGCAGCCCCAGGAAGGCTTTGCCAGTGTCGTCATCCGGCGTCGTCTGCGTGAGCGTGGCGGTGAGGGATGCGATGCCGGCGTGCAAGTTGCCGCCGGCCGCGCGCACATGGTCGCTGAGCTGCGCGGCGATGCTGCGGAGGTCGACCTCACGTTCGCGGGTTGCGGTGACGCCGTTGGTGGGCGAGGCCGCCTGACGTTCGGCGCTGAGATCCTCGACCGGCGGGTGTTCTGCGGCCTGCGCAGCGGTGACTTCGGTGGTGGTCGCGGCGGTGGTGGCCGTGCCGGCCTGCGCGTCGATGAGCGCGATCTGCCGATCGAACTCGGCTTGCGTGATGGTGCCGGCGGCCAGTGCCGCCTCGAGCTGCGCTCGGGTCATGCTGGTGTTTCCTCTCTGGTGTGCTGCCGCGACCGAGGTCACGCCGGCGTTCTCGAATGCGGGGATCGTCACGAGGGAGACCTCGTGGACGCGGGCGGCGACGACGTGCAGGACGTCGTCTTCGTCGTAGTAGGCCTGGTCGATGTGGACGCCAACCGAGAGGCCGTCACGCAATCCGTTCGCGGCCTGCGTGAGTGCGGTGTCGCCCTCAGCGTTGTTGTCCTTCGGAACGGTGAACCGGCCGCGCGGGAGGGTCTTGTCGTCGTCGAACGAAGCCATGAGACCGACCGCGGCAGAGTAGGTGTCGTGTTGCACCAACAGCTTCACCTTGCTCACGGGGGTGGGGAAGGCGAGGCTGGCGCGCTCGAAGATCGTCGGGCCGGCGCTGGTGAACCCGATCGCCCCGTACTCGCACACGGTGCCGTCGATCGTGCGGCCGGAGACGGACGCCGTGACGGCTCGGGATGCCCGCGCGTCGAGGTCGGACGGCAGCCCAGCGGCCGTGATCTGCGTGGGCACATCGCGCCAGAACAGGAGCGAGTGATTGGCCGAGTGGCGGTCGCCGTGGCCGAGGGCTCGATCGCAGCGGTCGCCGCTCTGGGGGTGGCGGGCATCGCAGCGGGCTGGCTTGGGTTTGCGGGGGGTGGTCATGGTTTTCCTTCCAGGGCGACGCCAGCCTCGATGAGCTTGCATTCGTCAGCGGTGTAGATCCCGGCCTCGATCGCGGCCTTGTACCCGGTCATCCGCTCGGCGAAGTTGCCCTGCAGAATCGCTGTGGTGTCGAATCGGCACCATTGGCCGGAGGGCAAGATGTCGTCGAGTGAGAAACGGTCGGTCCACGCCTGCATGTAGCCGGCGGTGTAGAAGTCGATCAGCTCGCGAGCGCGGCTCGGACTATTCGAGTAGGTGAGGTTTGCGCCCTCGACTGAGACGTCGGCGCCCCACGCTGGGAGGCCGGCGAGGCGGGCAAGGTCGAGATCGGACTGCTGCCGTGCAGCGATGAGCAGCTGCTCAACTGGTTGGCCAAGCACCTCTGCTTTGATCGACTGATTGCTGTAGGCGACACCGCCACCCTTCTTGGCGCGGGCGGCGACCCAGCGGGCGGTGAGGGCGTCGATCTGGTCATCGTTGAGCGGGTCGCCGCCGGTCTGGTGCAGGTCGACGGACGGCACAGGGTTGTTGCTCGCGTTCGCCGCCGCAGCTTCGATCGCGAGTGCCTCGCGGATCTTGTCAGCTCCGAAATTCAGGATGCCCTCATGCGGCCCGTCGACGCGGATCACGTTGGCGGGATCGACGGGCTTGTCGAACGCCCTTACAAGGTTGCCGTCGATGTCGACCTCGGCATACCACTCCGGGACCCACTTGACACGCATTGGACGGTCGCCTTCGCCGCCGCGCTGCGTCACCAGGTACCAGACCCGGCCGTACCAGTACTCGGCATCCATCGCCCACAGGATCGTTGTCGAGCGTGGGCGACCCGCTTCGGGTTGACGGCAGATCAACGGCTGCCGCTCCATCCGTGCCGTGTCGCGGTAGGCGACGATCGGGAACCCGGCGACTGTCTGGGTGAGCAGGTGGCGGCCCTTGGCGAGCACGCCGAGCCCCATGCCGGTCTGCCGCGTCACGGGCACGAAGTCGGTGCCGAACAGATCCGTGAACGTGGCGGCCACGAGCGTCGATCGGTCTGCCCAGGGAGAGCCGAGGGCGATCGGCGACCCGTTGACCCGAACGGCGGACGCCTCGACGAGCGGACGTCGCAGGAGGCGGTCGAGAAGGGTCACATAGTCAACCCTCAGCGCGCTACTCCACTGTTTCGCCAGCATTGGGAGCGGCGTGTCGCACGATTCAGTGTCGGTGCCGGCGCGCCAATTCCTCGACCGTGCGGAGCCCCCGTGCATCTGCCGGGTGGGCACCCCGTTGATGGAAGGTGCCGGCGTTGTACGCTGCGCCGCGAGTGTCCCGCAGCGCAGTCCAGTGGCAGATCGTGCAGGCGGCGAGAGCGACACCGGTCGAGCAGTCGACTTTGATCATTTCGACTCCCGGAAGTACGGCTGAGGCATCGGGGCGGGCGCGTGCAGAGCGATCCGCCGGGCGACGGTGTCGGCGACGAGGTCGGCGATCTGGCCAGTGCTCTTGGTGCGGTCCCAGGCCCAGCCCTGCGTGAAGGGGCGGATCGCTGCCGCATCGACTGCGGCGAGAAGGCCGGGCTCCCCATCGTGAGCTGCGGTGCCGTCGATGATGCCGGCCTTCCACGCGTCGCACGCCGTCGCGAAGTCTCGCGGGCCGAGCAGCTCGATCTCCTCGCCGAGGGCCGGGTAGTCGCGCTTGATCGTGTCGGTGACGTCGCGGGTGGCGGCACCGCCCTGGTCGGCGCCGATTCCGCGTGGGTGCATGAGCTCGCGTAGTTCGGCGATCTTCGCCGGCACCCAGTCGGCGCCGGGGCCGGCAACGAGGGTTCTTGAGGCGAGCTTGCCGGAGGTCGTGTCGAGCCACGCCGCGCGGATCGAAGACCGTGAGCGGTCGAGCGCGACCTCGTAGCCGATGCCGACGAGCGACGTCGAGGCCGGCGGAGTGATCGCCGTGGCACGGGACAGCATGAGCGCCGGGTCGATCACGGCGTCGCGGGAACTGGTGCGGCGGTTCATGAACGCGCGCATCCACTCGCCGAAGGTGTGCTGGCTGCGCAGCTCGACCAGCCGCTCGAGGGTGATCGTGTGGCCGAGCGCCGGGTGGAACGTCCAGTGCTCCGGGTTCTCGGGGTCGTGATCTTCGGGCAGCGACCATTCGAAGTAGGCGATCTGCGTGTCGGGGTCGAGGGTTGCGGCCCGCCCGACCTCGATCCAGCCATGCCAGAAGGTCGATCCCGCGTGACCCATCGTCGAGAGTAGCCACAGCTGTCGATCGGGGAGGGTGACCTGGGCGGGGCCAACGGCGCCCATGACATCGTTGCCTTGCTCCTCGCTGTAGTCGAACACCTCGTCGAGGTCGACGTCGTGCGGGGTATAGCCGTGCAGGCTTCGGGCTGTTGGAGCGAACGGAGCGATCGTGGAGCCATTCGGGAAGGTGAGCGACTGACTGCCGGCGGCAAGACGCACCTGCGCGAAGCTGTGCAGCGCGGAGCCCTCGACGGCCTTGACCATGTCCTTCCACCGGGCGGTTGCATCTTTGCCGGTCTGCGCGGTGTAGAACGCGCGGCGGCCGTTGTTGGCGATCGCACGCTGCACGAGCTTGATTCGCACGGTCGTGGTCTTGCCCGACTGGCGTGGCACGGTCAGCACGACGATCGGGTAACGGAACTGGCGCGAGTCGTCGAGGCGTCGCTCGGTGGCGACGCGCAGAACGAGCTCCATCCACGGCATCAGCGGCGTCCCGAGAGCCCTGGCGATCACCCGGCAGGACTCGAGGTCGTGCAGCGCGCCTGGTGTCGGATGCGTGAAGTAGGCCGGCTGCGCATCACCCAGCGCAAGGAGCAGCCGCACAAGCTCCAGATCTGTCTCGACCTCGATCACGGCGCACCGTGACTCTCGTGCTCGCTGCCGAGCGGCTGGTGCTTCTTGCAGGCGTCACACCATTCGAGCGGTTCGCGGTTGCACTTCGCGCAGGTGTGCGTGACCCCGAACTTCTCCATGTGCCGATAACAGATGCAGCGGCCCGCGTCGACGGAGCCGCATTTCGTGCAGGGTCGGATGCCCCACCGCGAACGCCCCTCGGAGTTGTAGTCGATAGCGGCGCAGTCGTCGCAGAGGCTGAAACTTCCTTCACTCCTGGCACCGCCGCAAGCATGGGATGTGGGTGCGTTCCTCAGCAGTCGTCGGCACGGGCCGGCGCATCGCAGCGCCGCGTGCCACGCCTTCCATTCGGAGCGGTGGGCATCTGTCCAATCCGCGATGTCGACCTGCATGCGTAGAGGTGGGTCGAAAACATACTCGAACCCGACCGGCTCGAGGTCGAACAGTGCCAGGTTCACTGCGTCTTCCCGTTTGCTCGAGCTAGCTCTGCCTGAAGATCGGCGAACTCGTCGCTCATCGTCTTCGGCAGAAGTGCGATCGCCTCGCGCAACTCACGGGCGGCGAGAGCGACACCGGCAGCTCGGCCCTTCTGTGCGGATATCCCGACAGCCCGCGACAGGTCGAGAATCATCTGCTCGACGATGATGTGCTCGTCCGTCAGACGGCCGTCTTCGCGAAGCTTGGCAATCTGCCGGCGCGCAGCGAGCTCCATCCGAGTCTCACCCGGTTGCAGATCCTCGAAGCCCGGGAGCATCGGTGCAGGATCGCTCATGATCCGACCCGATCCAGGGCGAAAAATGACGCCGTTTCGGGCTCAATTTCGACCTCTTCGCCAGATTTTTTTTGTTCTGGCCGAAAAAGAGCGGAAGA
>DASYEE010000027.1:0-48431 GCA_036499165.1 Galbitalea sp.
GGTGAGGCCGGCGGCATCGAACTTGTCCTTGTATTCGGCGTCGAAGACTTCCTGGAACAGGTCCTTGAAGCGGCCGTCGTAGGCCTTGAGGATCGTGTTCTTGGTCGACAGGTACACCGGGTACTCACGGTCGAGGCCGTAGTTGAAGGATGCGCGCGCGAAGTCGCGGATCGAGGCATCCTGGTTGTACTGTACCTGCGCGATGCCGTCATCCGGAGCGTCGTAGACGTCGAACTTGAGCGGCTCGGAGCCGTCATCCGGCGTGAACTCGACGGTGAGCTTGCCCTTGCCCTTGAACACGAAGTCGGTGGCGCGGTACTGGTCGCCGAATGCGTGGCGGCCGATGATGATCGGCTTGTTCCAGCCTGGGACGAGGCGCGGGATGTTCGAGATGATGATCGGCTCGCGGAAGATCACGCCACCGAGGATGTTGCGGATCGTGCCGTTCGGCGACTTCCACATCTGCTTGAGGCCGAACTCCTCGACGCGGGCCTCGTCCGGCGTGATAGTCGCGCACTTGACGCCGACTCCATACTTCTGGATGGCGTGAGCAGCGTCGATCGTGACCTGGTCGTTGGTCTCGTCGCGGTGCTCGATGCCGAGGTCGTAGTAGTCGAGGTTGATGTCGAGGTATGGGTGGATCAGCGTCTCTTTGATCTTCTGCCAGATGATGCGCGTCATCTCGTCGCCATCGAGCTCGACGACCGTTCCCTCAACCTTGATTTTCGCCACGACGATCCCTTTCGTATTGCCCCGTTTCGGGCCGTGACAAGCTTACCCGTTTTTCAAACTATCTCGACATCGAGATACTTTTGCGCAGGACTCGATCGCTATATGCGAGAGTTCAGGCAATCGCGGCGAAGAACGCGGCGGTGTACGCCTCGGTGCGGGGCGACCCGACGACGGCCCCGGCCATCCTGTTCATCACGTACGCGAAGGTCAGCCCGCGATCGACGTCGTTCACCACGATCGAGCCACCCCATCCACCCCAGTATGCGATGCGACCCGGGGGGAGGGTCGGCACGCCGGGGGTCGGCAGCCCATAACCGATGCCGAAGGTGAGCGGCTGCAACAGCACCAGGTCCACGCCACTCGACTGCACCTCGAAGATTCGGTCGATCGTGGCGGGCTTCAGCAGTCGAACTCCGTCAACCTCGCCGCCGTTCGAGACGACCGACTGGATGCGCGCCACCGAACGCGCGTTGCCGAAGCCGTTTGCCGAGCCGATCTCGGCCTGGCGCCACGCGTCGGTCGACGACAGCGTCGCATCGAGCGGTCCGATGCCGAGAGTACGGAGCGCCGGATGCCCGGGAGGCAGCTGCGACAAATCGACGTCGGCCGGCGGCGGCGGAACGACGTTGCTCGCGCGCCCGTACTCCGATCGGGGAAGGCCGATCGTGAAGTCCGCGCCGAGCGGGCCGGCGATCTCGGCCTGGACGAACTGGGAGAGTGACGTGCCGGAAATCCTGCGCACCAGTTCACCGACAAGGTAGCCGTAGCTGACCAGATGATAGCCGGATGCGCTGCCGGGCTCCCACCATGGGGCCTGCGCCGCCAGCTTCGAGGTCGCGATCTCGACGTCGTAGAGATCGTCGAGGCCGAAGGGTGGATCCCAGCCGCTCAGCCCGGACGTGTGCGACATGAGTTGCTTGACGGTGATGGCGCCCTTGCCGTTCGCGGCGAACTCTGGCCAGTAATCTGCGACTCTCGCATCGAGGTCGAGCTGCCCACGATCGACGAGCATCAGGGCGGCCAGAGCGGTCACCGTCTTCGTGATCGAGAACACGTTCGTCACGGTGTCGCGCCTCCATGGCACGTTGCGTGCGGCGTCGGCGAAGCCGCCCCACAAGTCGACGACGGCTACACCGTGCTCGACCACGGCGACCGATGCGCCGAGCTCTTCGCCCGACTCGAGAAACACCTGCAGATGCTTCCGAAGACCCTCGAATCGCGGATCGGCCGAACCGTCCACCTGGCTCGACGATACGGGTGGTCTGGTCTCGGACATCCGGCGCTCCTTTGTTATCATCTGAACATACCAACCGGTCGGAACCTTGGGAACGGGCGGTCGACGACGACGCGAAAGTGGGTTGCCAGTGGCACGGTTCGACGGCAGGACGGCGCTCGTCACCGGTGCCAGTCGCGGCATTGGGCTGGCCATCGCGCAGCGACTCGTGGATGACGGTGCTCGCGTGATCATCACGGCGCGCGGCCAGGAAACCCTCGATGAGGCGGTGGCCCAACTCGGCCCGGCCGCCATCGGGGTCGCCGGCAAGGCCGACGACCCGGCTCACCGCGCGGCGGTCTTTAGCACCGTCGACGAACATTTCGGTGGACTCGACTTCCTGGTCAACAATGCAGGCATCAACCCCGCATACGGGCCTGCCCTCGAGGTTTCGGATGACGCGGTGCGGAAGATCCTCGAGGTCAATGTGCTCGGCAGCCTTGCCTGGACCCGCGACGCGGTCACCGCGGGTCTGGCCAGGTCCGTCGTCAATATCGCGTCCATTGCGGGCGTCACCGCCGCACCGGGAATTGCGCTGTACGGAGTGTCGAAGGCGGCGCTGATCAACCTCACGGCGCAACTGGCCTACGAGCTTGCGCCCGGCATCCGCGTCAATGCTGTCGCCCCGGCGGTGATCAAGACCAACTTCGCCCGGGCGCTCTACGAGGGTCGCGAGGCCCAGGTTGCAGCCGGGTATCCGCTCGGGCGACTCGGTGAACCGGTGGATGTCGCCGGCCCCGTCAGCTTCCTGCTTTCAGAGGACGCCGCCTGGATCACGGGCCAGACCCTCGTGATCGACGGCGGCGGCTCGCTCGCGCCGGTGCTGTGAGCGTGGTGCTGGGAGCGTGATGAAAGCGGTGGCAGACACCTCCCCGATCCCGGAGAAACTCATGCGAGTCTCGGTCGAACTCTTCGCCGAGCAGGGGTACGCGCAGACGAGCGTGCAACAGATTGTGGATGCCGCAGGAGTCACCAAGGGCGCGCTGTACCACTACTTCAAGTCGAAGGATGACCTGCTCTTCGACATCTACGACCGGATCCTGTCGCTGCAGCGCGAGCACCTCGACGAGATCGTCGGTCGCGGGCTGCCCGTCGCCGAAACAATGCGGCTCGCTTGCGAAGACGTGCTCGTGACCTCGATCGAGTGGCTGCACGAGGGCACTGTCTTCTTCCGCTCGCAACACATGCTCTCCGACGACCGGCAGCGCGAGGTCAAGCACAGGCGCCGCGAGTACAACGACGCGTTCGAGCGGCTGCTCGCCACGGGCCAGCGCGAGGGCGTCTTTCGCGACGACATCCCGGCAGCCGTGCTCATCGCGCACTTCTTCTCGGACGTGCACTACCTGGGCCAGTGGTACTCGCCCGCCGGCGCACAGTCGAAGCACCAGGTGGCTGCGGAGATCACCCAGCTATACCTGACGGGCATCTCTGTGCGCTCAGCCCGGCGCGAACCGCTGAAGCACCCTGGCCCGGTCAAGAAGTAGCCAGTAGCCAACGACAACCAACGAAGGATGCACGCATGAAACTCGATGGAGAGGTCGCGCTGGTCTCGGGCGGCGCACGCGGCATGGGCGAGACGCACGTCCGCGCGCTGCTGGCCGAGGGGGCGAAGGTTGTCATCGCAGACATCCTGGACGACGCCGGCAACGCCCTGGCCGCCGAACTCGGCGACGGTGCACTATTCGTGCATCTCGACGTGACGGAGGAGAAGAGCTGGACCGATGCCGTTGCTGCCGCCGAGCGCGCATTCGGCCCGGTTACGGTGCTCGTCAACAACGCCGGCATCGCGAACGCCGGCCCACTCGAGCAGTACACGCTCGAAATGTGGAACGCGATCATCGCTGTCAACCTCACCGGCGTCTTCCTCGGCATCAAGGCGGTCGTCGCGGGCATGAAGGCGGCCAGGCACGGATCGATTATCAACATCTCGTCGGTCGAGGGACTCCGCGGCGGGGCGTACCTGCACGGCTACGTCGCCACGAAGTTTGGTGTGCGCGGGCTCACCAAGTCGGCCTCGCAGGAGCTTGGCGGCTTTGGTATCCGGGTCAACTCGGTGCACCCCGGCTATATCGAGACGCCCATGACGGCCGGCATCGACTCGAAGCAACTGCAGATTCCGCAGCATCGCGCAGGCAAGCCGGAGGAGGTCTCGAAGATGATCGTCTTTCTTGCGAGCGACGACTCGAGCTACTCCACGGGGGCCGAGTTCGTGGTCGACGGCGGCATGACCGCGGGGATCCCGCATCGCACCGGCGCCTGAGGAGAAATTCCCCGGGCACCGCAAGGTGACGGTGACAGGATGGACGCATGGCTGAAGACGAACCTATCTCCTACGTTGCGCTGACCAAAGGCACCCCGGTGTTGACCTCGAGCGGTGCAGAACTCGGCACCGTCGAGCACGTGCTGAAGGACGACTCCCTCGACCTCTTCGACGGGCTCGCGGTGAAGACCCACGATGGGCTGCGTTTCGTCACGGCTGATTCCGTGGGTCGAATCACCACGGGGTCGGTCCAAACCACAGTCGCAGACGACCAGGTGGATGCCCTGCCGAAGCCCGACGGAAGCCCGGTGCTCACCGCCGATCCCGAGGAATACGACGGCAATGCGCTGAGCGCCTGGTTCGGCAGGATGTTCCTGCGCGAGCACTGGACGACGAAGAAGGACGACGAGTAGTCGCGAAGCGCGCTAGCCGAAGACCACCAGCGACAGCGTCTCCGCGACGACGGCTGGCTTCTGGGCGCCCTCGATCTCGATGGTGACCCGCTGCGAGAGCCGCGCACCGTTCGGGGTCTCCGTGACATCCGTCACCTCGATGAGCCCGCGGACTCGACTGCCGACCGGTACCGGCGCAGGAAATCGCACCTTGTCGAGGCCGTAGTTGATGATCGTGGGCTCGCCGACGAAGGTCGCCGTCTCAAAGAGCAGCGACGAGATAAGGGACAGGCTCAGGTAGCCGTGGGCGATCGTGCCGTGGAACGGGCCGGCCGCCGCACGCTCGATGTCGACATGGATCCACTGGTGGTCGTCGGTTGCGTCGGCGAACTTGTCGATGCGGTCCTGGTCGATGACGTGCCACGAACTCACCAGCGCAGGCGCTCCAACCGCTGCCTTCAGGTCGTCGATACCCGAGTAGTGCCTCATGCCTTCGGACCGCCCGCCACATAGAGGACCTGGCCGGAGACGAAGGATGCCTCCTCACTCACGAAGAACGATGCGGCTGCTGCGATGTCGTCCGGCAGACCCCAGCGCCCAACCGGAATGTCTTTGGCCGCCTCACCCATGAAGGTCTCGAACGGCACGTTGATGCGTTCGGCCGTCGCCCGCAGCATGTCGGTCGCGATCATGCCGGGGGCAATCGAGTTCGCCGTCACGTTGTAGCGGCCGAGTTCGATTGCGAGAGTCTTCGTGAAGCCCTGGATTCCAGCCTTCGCCGCCGAGTAATTGGCCTGTCCCCTGTTCCCGAGGGCGGAGATGCTCGAGAGAGAAACGATTCTGCCCCACTTCGCCTCGACCTGGTATGCCTGCACCGCCCGCGACATCAGGAACGCGCCGCGCAGGTGCACGGTCATCACGGCATCCCAGTCGTCGTCCGTCATCTTGAACAGCAGGTTGTCGCGAAGGATGCCCGCGTTGTTGATGAGGATCGTCGGGTTGCCGAGTTCTGCGGCCACGCGCTCGACCGCGGCCTTCACGGCGTCGCTGTCTCCGACATCCGCTCCGACACCGATGGCATCGCCGCCCGACTCACGGATGCGCGCGACGGTCGACTGCGTGTCCTCCTCGCGCAGGTCGATGACCGCGACCCGGTGGCCGTCTTTCGCGAGCCGCTCGGCGATCGCGGCGCCGATGCCGCGGCCGCCGCCCGTGACGATGGCTGTGCGGCGGCTCGAGTTTGCCTGGATCCCGGCGATGACTTCTTCTGCTGTCGGCATGGGTGCTCCTTCAGTTGTTGTGGTGAGGCTGGCTGGTACGGCGAAGCTCGGCGCGACCGAGCGAGTTCAGGTGCACTTCGTCTGGTCCATCGGCGAGGCGGAGCGCGCGGGCACCCGCAGCGAATTCGGCGAGCGGGAGGTCGCTGCCAAGCCCCGCGGCGCCGAAGAGCTGCATCATCCGATCAAGGATGCGCTCGAGCATCCTCGGCACGGCGATCTTGATCGACTGGATCTCGGTGTGCGCGGCGCGATTGCCGACGGTGTCCATCAGCCATGCCGTCTTCAGGACGAGCAGGCGGTTGGCTTCGATCTCGGTGCGCGCCTCGGCGAACCACTCGCGCACGACACCCTGCTCGCCGAGTGGGCGACCGAAGGCCACTCGGGAGTTTGCGCGCTCGCGGCCGAGATCGAGGGCTCGCTCAGCCATCCCGATCGCCCGCATGCAGTGGTGGATGCGGCCGGGCCCAAGCCGGGCCTGCGCCATCGCGAATCCCTGGCCCACACCGTCGTCGCCGCCCAGGATGTCGCGTGCCGGTACTCGCACGCCATCGAATCGCACTTCGGCGTGGCCACCGTGGTCGCGATCGTTGTACCCGAAGACGGAGAGCGGCCGGACGATGCTGACCCCGGGCGTCTCGCGCGGCACGAGGATCATGCTCTGCTGGCGGTGGCGCTCGGCCGCATGGTCGGTCTTGCCCATCACGATCAGCAGGCGCGCGCCGGGATTCATCGCGCCCGTCGACCACCACTTGCGTCCAGTGATCACGTACTCGTCACCGTCGCGGGTGATGCTGGTCTCGATGTTCGTGGCGTCGGAGGATGCGACATCCGGCTCGGTCATGCAGAACGATGACCGGATGTCGCCAGCCAGCAGCGGCTCCAGCCAGGTCTTCTTCTGGTCTGCGGTGCCGTAAGCGCCGAGCAACTCCATGTTCCCCGTGTCGGGGGCCGCGCAGTTCGTTGCGGCCGGGCCGAGTTTGGGGCTGCGACCGAGCAGCTCGCAGAGCGGTGCGTACTGGAGATTGGTGAGGCCGGCGCCGCCCTCGCCGGGCAGGAACAGATTCCACAGGTCGCGAGCCTTTGCCTCGAGCTTCAACTCCTCCACAATCGGCTGCGGCGCCCAACTTTCAGGGTTCGCTGCCAACTGTTGTTCGAGCACAGCTTCGGCCGGGTAGACCTTGTCCTGCATGAAGGATTCGAGGCGTTCGAGGAGGCTCGTGGTGGTGGTGTCAGGTGCGAAGTCGATCGTGATCACACCCTCGCGAGAAACTGTCGACCGGCCCGGGCGATGGGCACAACGAGATCGCCGATGCGCTCGAAGCCCGCCCCGACCGTCTGGCCCGCGCGGAACCGGTAGTGGATTCCTTCGAGAATCACGGCCAGCTTGAATGCTGCGAGCCCGAGATACCACGGCAGCTCAGGCACCTGCACCTGGGCAACCTCGGAATACTCTGCGACCAGCTCCTCGAAGCTCGGGTAGCCGTCCGCAGCCGTGATGGAGGTGGGGACATCGCCTTGCGGCACGTCTTCGAGGTCACCGAGGTTCCAGTACAGGCCGAGCAATCCGAGGTCGGTGAGAGAATCGCCGAGCGTCGCCATCTCCCAGTCGAGGATTGCGCTGATCGTCGGTGCTCCGGCGATGTCCCGCACGAGCGCGTTATCGAGGCGGTAGTCGCCGTGGATGATCGACGACGTCCTGGTCTCGGGGATGCTGCCGTGCAACTCCTGTTGCAGCGCATCCAGCTCTGGAAGGTCGCGACTGCGCGAGCCGTCGTATTGCTTGCCCCACCGTTCGACCTGGCGCACGAGAAACCCGTCGGGCCGACCGAAGTCCGCGAGGTTGACGGACGCCGGGTCGATCGAGTGCAGGTTGGCGAGCGTTCGCGCGAGGTCGAGGCTGAGTTCGCGCAGCTGAGCCGGCGTGTACGCGGCGTTGTCTGCACGGGTGGTGAGTGCCCGGCCCCGCACGCGCTCCATCAGGTAGAAGGGCGCATCGACGCCGGAGGACGCATCATCGACATACCGGATCGCGCGCGGCACGAGCACCCGGCTGCCCCGCAGCGCCGAGATCACGCGAAACTCGCGCGCCATGTCGTGAGCTGTCGACTGCACGTGACCGAGCGGCGGACGCCGCAGTACGAGAGGCTCGGATGCGCCGCGGACGACATAGGTGAGGTTGCTGCGACCCCCCGCGATAACGGCCGCGCTCAGCGGCCCCGCGCCGAGCAGCTCCGGCTGGTTCGCGAGCAGCCATGCCTGCAGCGCGCGCACGTCGAGCCCTGGCACTTCGAGGGTCTGCACCGATCGGCTGTCGCCGCCGCTCGCATCCACCTGGACTCCGTCACCGCGATCGTCGTCGACCGCTCCTCTTCATAATACCGACCAGCCGGTATGTGCGAGGCGGGGGTGTAGCTTTTGGGCATGACCGACGACGCAACCACAGCTGGGCCAGGCGACATCGAATTCCACGGAGCGGCTCCCGTCGCGAACTGGCAGGCGGGCCCCGGGTGGCAGCCAGCGCCGACCGCACCACGCCCCGGCCGAACGCTCGGGATCGTGGGATTCGTCCTGTCGTTCATCTGGGTCGTCGACATCGCGGGACTCGTCATCAGCATCATCGCGATGGTGAAGTCCAAGCGCGCCGGACAGAAGAATGGTTTTGCCCTGGCGGGCATCATCATCTCCATCGCCGGCATCCTGGTCTGGGGCAGCATCGTCGCCGTAGCCGTGCCCTCGCTGGTGCACGCAGGTCAAATGTGCGCGCAACTGGGCAACGGCGTGCACGTGGTCGGCAACACGACATACACCTGCACCCCGACCTCTTTCAACGAGTCCACGCACTTCTAGCGAACTCAACCGAGGACGAATCGCAACCCGCCGTTGAAATGTGCGACTCCATGCGGCGTGTCGCAACTCGTCCTCGTTTGTGAGGGTACGGTCGCGACGAGTCCGTGGCCAACGGCCGCAATCGCGGATGTCTCCCAGCCGGGCTAGCCTGTCTTCATGGGAGAGCTGAGACTCGAAGAACTATCGGCCAGAACCATCGTGGCCGCGAATGGACTCACGCTGCGGCGCGGGCAGGAGGCATTCGTGACTCCGCCGTCGTACGCGATCGCCGACGCGTACATCAACCCAGCAACATCCTGGCCTCGGGTCGTACTCGATGGGGATGAGGTCGTCGGGTTCATCCGCGGCAACTTCGACCCTGATAACGAGCAGGAGGAGTTTCGCAGCTGCGTCTGGAGAGTGAATGTCGCAGCGACCGCGCAGGGATACGGAGTCGGCAAGTTCGCGATCATCGCGCTGGCCGACGAGGCACGCAGTCGCGGATTCCACCGGCTGACGGTGCTCTGGGAGCCCGGCGAGGATGGCCCTGAACAGTTCTTCCTGCGCGTCGGCTTCACGGTAATCGGCGAGACCCAGTACGGCGAGAAATTCGGAGCACTCGAACTTGACTGACACGACCAGCGGCAAACACACGGCCGAATACGCCATCGATCTCCTCGACGCCGAACAGGCGACCGCGATCGCCGACGAGCTGAAGACCATGTACCGCTCGGCGTTCTCCGTCGCGCCGTGGGTGAAGCTCGACATCAGCACCGAGAACTTCGAGAACGACATCTTCCCGCGGCACCTTCGGCGCGAGGGCTTCGCGATGTCGACCGCGCGCACCCAGGACGGCGTCCTCATCGGTGGCTGCTACGGGTACATCGGCGACCACGGCCAGTACTGGACCGACTATGTTGCCGCGCGCATCCATCCCTCCCTTGAGAAGGCGTGGCTGGGCGGTCACTTCGAGATCGCAGAGCTCGCCGTCGATAACGATCACCGTGGCCGCGGCGTCGGCCGCCAGCTGCTCACCGCGCTGCTCGACTCCCGCGGCGAAGACCGCATCGCGCTCCAGACGCTCGCGAAGAGCTCTGTGGCAAAGACGCTCTACGAATCCCTCGGCTTCACCGAGTTCGGCGCGTTCGAGGACTTCGTCGTACTCGGATTGCGACGTTCGTGAGGCGCACCCGGGGGGTGCTGCCCGTTGTCGTCGTCGGCGCGCTGGCACTCCCGCTGCTGCTGGCCGGATGCTCGTCGCAGCAGACTACGAAGGTCGCGTGTGGCCGCATGACGGTCGCGGTCGAAGCGATCGGCAACGACCTAACGGCCGCAGAAAAGACGATCACGACCGATAAGGTCAAGGGACAGAGCGAGTTCAAGGCCATCGCGAAGAAGTTCACCGCCAGCGAGTCGGCGATCAGCAACTCAGACGTCAAGCCAAAGGCCGACAAGGTCGAGGCGACACTTCGGCAGTTCATCGGGGCAATCAATACCCAGGTCAGCACGCCGTCATCCGCCCATTCCAAGGCCGTCGCCAGCTGGAGCACCAAGCTGCAGACCGACCTGAAAGACCTCGGAACGGTGTGCCCCGGCTGAGGGCACCGCAGCAACAGCGACGGACGACCGCGATGGCCCAGGCACTCCCCAACGACGACTTCGTCTCGCGTGTGCTTGAGGTCGTCGCCGAGATTCCCGAGGGACACGTCATGACGTACGGCGACGTCGCGGCTGCGATCGGATCGCGGGCTGCCCGCGGGGTCGGCCAGGTGATGGCGTACTACGGCGGGGATGTGCCGTGGTGGCGAGTGGTGCGTGCGAGCGGGCATCCCGCGATCGATCACGAGTCCCGTGCTCTCGAGTATTACCGAGCGGAATCCACCCCACTGCGCTGGACCAGGGATTCATTTCGAGTCGACCTGGCGCACGCGCGCTGGACGCCATGACGATCCGACGAATGGTCGCGTTTCGATAGGGTGGAGCGTCGACTTTCGACGATCGGGGGATTCATTCATGAACACAACTGTCAGGGCTTTCTCTGCGCTCGCATCCGTCATCGTGGCCGCATCGCTGCTCAGCGGCTGCTCCGCGATCGCCGCAGTGGCCAATGCTCAGACCAAGGTGCAGGCCTGCGCCTCCATTGCGACGCAGTTGAAAGGCGTCGGTACCGGAATCCAGGCCGAGGTTCCCAAGCTGCAGTCCGACCCGAAGGCCGCAGCAGCAGACATCACCGGCATGGCGAAGAAGTTCAGCACCGCGGCCGGCAAGCTGGACAATGCGCAGGTGAAGAAGGCAGCGGTCAAGGCTGCTGGCACCCTGACGGTGTTCGCACAGGACATCACCGACCTCGCCAACAAACCGACCACGGCAGAATCGACCAAGCTGCAGGGTGACCTCACCACGCTGCAGTCGGCGTTCACCGCCATCGACACCAGCTGCAAGGTATAAAGAGCGCACCGCTTTCGCGGAATTAGTCCGGCATCGCACCTGTTGGCTCGCACAGGAGTCAGGAGAAAACATGAACGTGCTGCACTGGTTGTTCACGGCCAGCTTCACGATCGGCAGCCAGACCGTGCTCTGGCGCGAGGTCATCGGGAACGTCTTCGGTCTCGCCAGTGCACTCGGCGGAATGCGCCGACGCGTCTGGGCCTGGCCGGTCGGCATCGCCGGCAACGCGCTACTGTTCACCGTGTTCCTTGGTGCGGTGTTCGACAACCCGACCCCGGTCAACCTGCTCGGCCAGGCCGGGCTCCAAATCATGTTCATCGTCGTCTCGATCTACGGCTGGTACCGCTGGAAGCACCGCTCAGACTCCGGTGCCGCCCCGGTGCAGCCGCAGTGGGCGGGCTGGCGCACGCGGATCCTTCTCGTCATCGGACTCGTCGGGGGCACCGCCATCATCACGCCACTGTTCCGCGCGCTCGGTTCATATGAGCCGGTGTGGTCGGATGCCTGGGTGTTCGTCGGCTCGCTGCTCGCGACCTACGGAATGGCAAAAGGCTGGGTCGAATTCTGGCTCATCTGGGTGGCCGTTGATGTCGTGGGAGTGCCGCTGCTGATCAGTGCCGGGTACTACGCGTCCGCATCGATGTACGTCTTCTACGGCGTCTTCACTCTGGTCGGATTCTTCGTCTGGGCGCGTGAACGCCGGGGGCCGCGACAGCCGAAGTCTCCGCCGCCGTCGCCGGGGGCGCACCTGGAACCCACCACGGGAGCCATCAAACTGTGAACTGAGGGCTGGACGCGCCTTCAGGATGACCCCGACGTCATCCCGGAGGCTTGGCCGTTCACCCACCCGGGTGATGTGATGGATGCCGCAGGCGGCGTTATCTGGAAGCATGCCAGTTCGCGCCATCCCTCTTGCTCTCGCGGCCGTCGCGGTCGCCGTCTCCCTCACGGGCTGTTCCACACTCGCAGCCATCAACAATGTGCCGTCGCAGGGCGACTACCCGACGTGGGCGGACTCGCAGGGGCCGCGCTCCGGCACGAGCGCCCAGGGCGCGGTCGAGACCACCGGGCTGCCGAAGCCACCCGCCTTCGTGCCGCACGACGCGACCGGCATCTACGTGCGCACCCTGACATCCGGGCAGTCGATCCTCACATACAGCACGGCGACCGATCCCGACCCGAGCCTCTGCCACACCGGCGCGCTGACGGGCAAGCCGAAGCTGCTGGCCAACTGGTGGCCGATAACGAAACTGCCAACCGAGGGAACGGTGTGTTCCCCCGGCTGGCAGGTATTCAGTATCAGCGGCGTGACCTACGCGTGGCACGACTAGAACACCCGCTGGTCGAATAGCCGCGCGGAGCTGGCGCTATCGAGACCAGTGTTACGTCGCGGGCTTGGTCTCGATAACGCGGGCTCGCAAGCTCGCGCCACTACTCGATCAGCGGTCGGCTAAACGAGCGAGTCCCTCCAGGCGGCGTGCAGCTGGGCGAAGCGGCCCGTACCGGAGATGAGGTCGCCTGGGGCGCCATCCTCGACGATGATCCCGTGCTCCATCACGAGCACGCGATTCGCTATCGCGACAGTCGACAACCGGTGCGCGATGATGATGGCCGTGCGGTCGGCCAGCAGTGTCTGCAAGCCCTCCTGCACCAACCGCTCACTCGGGATATCGAGCGATGCGGTCGCCTCGTCGAGAATCAGCACGACAGGGTCGGCGATGAACGCCCGCGCGAACGAGAGCAGCTGGCGCTGGCCGGCAGAGACCCGCCCACCGCGCTTGTTCACGTCGGTGTCGTAGCCGTCCGGGAGCGACTGGATGAACTCGTGCGCGCCGACCGCCTTCGCGGCCGCGACAATCTCTTCCCGCGACGCATCAGGCTTCCCCAGCGCAATGTTGTCCGCGACGCTTCCGGAGAACAGGTATGCCTCCTGCGTCACCATCACGATCGCACGCCGCAGGTCTTTCGGGTGCAGGTCGCGCAGCGAGACGCCGTCGAGCGAAACGGTGCCGGTCGTCGGATCGTAAAACCGCGAAATGAGCTTCGCGAGCGTCGACTTTCCCGCCCCCGTCGAGCCGACCAGGGCGATGGTCTGCCCGGCCGGAATCTCGAGATCGAACGTGGGCAGCACATCCCGGTCCGCCTTATAAGCGAACTTGACGTTGTCGAAGGTGACCCGACCCTTGGCGTGCCAGAGGTCGACCGGGCGCACCGGATCTGGCACGCTCGGCTCCTCCTCGAGCACGCCCGAGATCTTCTCGAGCGCCGCGGCCGCCGACTGGTACGAGTTGTAGAACATCGCCATCTCCTCCGCCGGAGCAAAGAACTGGCGCGTGTACAACAGCATCGCGAGCAGCACGCCGATCGCGAGGCCGTGCTCGGCAACCCTCAGGCCACCGACCAGCAGCACGATCGCCAGCGCGACGTTGCCGATCAGGATCAGCCCTGGATCGAAGATTCCGAACAGCTGGATGACCCGGCTGTTCGCATCCCGGTAGTCCTCGACCAGCTCGCCGAACTCGTCCTCGTTGCGCTTCTCCTTGCGGAACGCCTTGACCGCACGGATACCCGTCATGGTCTCGACGAAGTGCACGATCAGGCGGGCGGAAGCAACGCGGGTGAGCCGGAACAGGCTCTGCGAACGCTTCTGGAACCACCGCGCCAGGAACCACAGCGGCACGAGCGCCACGAACAGGATGACGCCGCTCACCCAGTCCTGCCAGAACATCGCCGCGGCGATGAACCCCATGTAGAGGATGCCCTGGATCAGCTGGTTGATGCCGGAGTCGAGCAGCTCGCGGATCGAGTCAAGGTCGCTCGTCTGGCGCGCGATGATGCGACCGGACGTGTAGCTCTCGTGGAACTCGAGGCTGAGCAGCTGGGTGTGCCTGAAGACCCTCTTGCGAAGGTCGATCAGGATCGCCTGGCTGATCTTGGCCGACAGGATCGTGTACGTCGACGTCAGCCATGCGCCGACCACGGCCGCGATCAGGTACAGGATGACGGTGCCAGCCAGCGGCAGCCAGTCTTTCTGCTTGATGAGAGCCGGCAGGCCGACATCCACACCGAACGCGATCAGCGCAGGGCCGACCACCTGGGCGATCGTCGAGATGACGACGACCACGATCGCCCAGGCGACACGGCCGCGCAGCGGGCGCAGCAGCGATCCGAGCAGGCGCACCGAACGCTCGCGAAGCTGGCGACTCTCGGCCGCATTCAGGTCTTCGCGCTCTTCACCTTCAACGCCAATGACGCTCATCGGGTCACCTCCTCACGGTCGAACTCGGTTTGGTTCTTCTTCTGCCGCTCGCGCTCGATCGCCTCGCGCTTCTCCTCGTCTTCGAGCGACGAGATGACGAAGCGGTAGTGATCGCTCGATGCGAGCAACTCGGAGTGCTTGCCCACCGCAGTGATCCTGCCCGACTCCAGCAGCGCCACTCGATCGGCGAGCATGACCGTGGATGGCCGGTGCGCGACGATCAGCGCGGTGGTCGACGCGAGCACCCTGCGAAGCGCGGCCTCCACGAGCGCCTCGGTGTCGACATCCAGTGCAGACAACGGGTCGTCGAGCACGAGCACCTCGGGCCTCGCGGCGACCGCACGCGCGAGTGCGAGCCGCTGGCGCTGGCCACCGGAGAGGCTGAGACCTTCTTCGCCAACCCTCGTATCGAGCCCATCCGGGAGGTCGTAGACGAACGCGGACTGCGCGATCTCGAGCGCCTCCTTCAGGTCATCCTCGGATGACTCTGGGCGCCCGAGCAGCACGTTGTCGCGCACCGAAGCCGAGAACAGCGTCGCATCCTCGAACGCCATCGCGATGTGCGTGCGCAGGTCTGTGCGCGTCAGGTCGCGGATGTCGACGCCGTCGAGCGTGATCCTGCCGCCCGTGACGTCGTACAGGCGAGTCGTCAGCGCGGTCACCGTCGACTTGCCCGATCCCGTCAGGCCGACGAGAGCCATCGTCTCCCCCGGCTCGAGCGACAACTCGAGGCCGTCAATCAGGTCGGGATATTGCGCTGGCGAATCCTCGTAGCGGAAGTGCACGTTGTCGAACACCAACCGACCCTTTGGGTCGGTGATCGTTGTGGGCTCGGCCGGGTCCTGGATCGTGTTGGCGGCATCAATGACCTCGAAGAACCGGTCGGCCGCCGTGCGGGTGTCGAACGTCATCGACAACAGGAATCCGATCGACTCAACCGGGAACCGGAGCACGGTCGCGGTCGCGAAGAACTCGACCAGCTGGCCTGCCGTGATCTGGCCGGATGCCGCGAGCCAGACGCCGGCAAGCAGGCAGATCGCGAACGTCACGTCTGGCACGAGCAGCAGCCAGAACCAGATGCCCGCGATCGCGCGCGCCTTCTCAATCTCGGTGCCGCGGAGCTCCTCGGCCTGTCTCGAGAACCGGTCGAGCGAGTAACGGCCGCGACCGAACGCCTTCAGCACGCGGATGCCGTGGACAGACTCCTCGACGGCGGTCGCGAGGTCGCCGGCCTGGTCCTGGCTGCGACGGGCAACCACCGAGTACTTGCTCTCGAAGACGTACCCGTAGATCCACAGGGGGATCGAGCAGACGACGAAGATCACGCCGAGGATCCACGAGATGCGCACCAACAGCACGAAGCCGACCACGATCGTCAACACGTTGACCACCAGCAGCACGATGCCGAACGAGATCCAGCGACGGATGAGATTCAGGTCGCTGACCGCGCGCGACAACAGTTGGCCTGACGGCCACCGGTCGTGGAAGCTGACCGGCAGATCCTGCAGCTGCTTGTACAGCGCGTTGCGCATGGATGCCTCCACCCGCGTGCCCGGCTGAAGCACGAACCAGCGGCGCAGCGCGATGAGCACGGCTTCGCTGACGCCGAGGATCAGGACAATGCCGACCGCGGGCCAGATCTGCGACTGGTCTCCGTGCTTGAGCGGGCCATCCACCAGGGATTGCAGGACCTGAGGGATGAGCAGCGCCATGATTCCCGCCAGGAGCGCCGAGACCATGCCGAGATAGATGCGGCCCATCGCGGGCTTGGCATATGGGTAGATGCGCAGGATCGCGCGGAATGTGCCGGGGCGTGCTGGCGAGCGACCGGTGTCGGTCGAACGTGAAGACATGAAGAGTCCCTCAAGATGGTGAAGCGCGCGACGACGAAACTCGTCACGGGAAATGGCTGTGGTGTTAGTAAATGCGGCGCATCCGACACTCGTGGATGCCGCTCGAAAAGCTGGCGGGGGTCGTACCTACGGCAGGAGACGCGGTCGTGTGGAGGCACCAAAGACGGTGCCGGCTCCCGCGATAGTGCGTGCCGTGGCAATCTGCGTCTTCGTCATTGCGTCCTCCTGGTATGCGACTTCTGTATGTAAGCCAACCGGCGGAGGAGGCGTTGTATGCCGAACACTCCCCGAGCAGCCTTTCAGGTTATCGGTCACGCCCGGACCACGCAAGAGCGGGTTATGAGACCGCCTGCGAAATGTCTCAACAGGATGGAATGGTGCCAACCCCGTCTCAACAGGACTGATTTGCCACTCTGCTCCATCTCATCCTGTCGAAACGGTGTCGCATGCGCGCGTCAGCGGATGCGGACGGAGAGGCAGGTGACGCAGCCCTCGAGCTTCTCGAACTCGCCGATGTCGACCGTGACCACGCGGTATCCGAGATCCTCGATCAGCGCGACCGACTTCGGTGCGGCCGACGACATCAGCACCGCACTCGGCGACAGCACGAGGACGGCGACGCCCTCGACCTCGGGCACCTCAAGATAGCTCGGGAAGATCGCCGGGTTGTCGACCAGGTCAGGATGCCCGATGACCGTTCCGTCCGGCAGGGCGGTCACGCTGCTCTTCAGGTGCAGGGCTTTCGTCACTGGCACCGCGACGACGGTGTACCCGAGCTCGCCCGCAATCGCGCGGAACTGCCTGATGCCCTCGGCGTTGGTACGGCCTCCGCGCCCGACGTAAATGGTGTCGTCAATCTTCAGGACATCGCCCCCGTCGAGCGTGCCGGGGAGACGGATGCTGTGGGTCTCGAAGCCGAGTTCCTTCAATTTCGCAGCCACCGCATCCGGCTCGCCTCGCCTGGTCTCAGCGCCTGGACTCCCGATCACGGCGACCTGGCCGAGCATGACGACGGTGTCTTCGATGAAGACCGAGTCTGGATGCGTGTCGGACTTCTCGATCTCGACGATGCGGAAGCCCTCGCTCCGAAGCGCCTCGACGTAGGCCGCCCACTGTTCCTGCGCCTTGGGCAGTCGCACGACCTTGCGCTTCAGGTGCGTGAGCTGCCCCTTCGAGAGCGTGATGGCGGGCTGGCGCACGAGGGCGGTGCGGGCGACTCCGGTTTCAGCAGGCGAGGTGTCGGCGCTGAGCAGCCGTGAATAGAGCCGTCGCCCGACGGTAAATGAAACAACAACACCGATGATGATGAAGGCGAGGCCGCTGGAGTAGATCGCGGCCTGCGCATCCGAGGAATACACCTGGAAAGTACTGCCACCCTCGAGCGAATCGCGCACGAGGATCCCCAGGTAGACCGCGAATACACCGGCGATGATCGAGAAGACGACCACCCGCACACGCGTCGTGAAGGCTTCGATAGCTCCCGCGACGAACATGAACACCAGCAGGAAAAGCGCCGGCCCGAGGAATAGTCCGAGGATCGCGCCGGCCGTTGCCGACTGACCCTGCAGCCCGATGTAGTACGCGAGCACCGTAACCGCGTAGGTGACAAGCGCACCGCCCACTGCCGCAACCAGTGCAGCGAGCAGGCGTCTGGACAGGGCGGGGCGCTGATTCATGGCCCCCACAATATCGGCAGCTCTCTATGACCCGTCTGTGCGCCCGCCCAGCACCGCACCAGCGCTGAGTTGCCCCAAATGGTTGTTCTCAGAGCGGAAAGGTAGCCATTTGGGGCAACTCAACGCAGAACCTAGTGGAAGAAGTGGCGCTCGCCCGTGACGTACATCGTGACGCCGGCAGCAGCGCAGGCATCGATGACCAGCTGGTCACGGATCGAACCTCCGGGCTGCACGATCGCGCGCACGCCGGCCGCGATCAGGATCTCCGCGCCATCCGGGAAGGGGAAGAACGCGTCTGAGGCCGCGACGCTGCCCGCGGCGCGCTCGCCCGCCCTGCTTACCGCGAGGTGGCACGAGTCGACCCGGTTCACCTGCCCCATGCCCACGCCGACGGATGCGCCGTCGTTCGCCAGCAGGATCGCATTCGACTTCACAGCGCGGCAGGCCCGCCACGCGAACTCGAGGTCTGCGCGAGTCGCGGCATCCGCCGGCTCCCCGGTGACGAGCGTCCACTCGTCGAATGGCGCGAAGTGGGCATCGACATCCTGCACGAGGATCCCGCCGGACAGCTGCTTGAACTCGCTGGTCTCGCGCGCGAAGTCTGCGGGCAGCTGCAGGATGCGCAGATCCTTCTTGGTCTGCAGGAGTTCAAGTGCGGCAGGCTCGTAGCCGGGCGCGATGATCACCTCGGTGAAGATCGGCTTGATCGACTGGGCCGCGGCAAGGGTCACCGTGCGGTTAGCCGCGATCACTCCGCCGTAGGCAGAGACCGGATCGCAGGCGTGGGCGCGTTGGTGCGCCTCCTCGATGGTGTCGCCGACAGCGATTCCGCAGGGGTTTGCGTGCTTGATGATCGCGACCGCGGTGGAGTCGAAGTCATAGGCGGCGCGCAGTGCCGCGTCGGCATCCACGTAGTTGTTGTACGACATTTCCTTGCCGCCCAACTGCACGGCCTGCGCGATTCCGTGACCACCCTGGCGTGTGTACAGGGCCGCCTGCTGGTGCGAGTTCTCGCCGTATCGAAGGGTCGCCGCGAGGCCCCCATGCACGTCGAACGTCTCGCCGCCCGCGAACCAGTCCGCGACCGCGCGATCGTAGGCGGCCGTGTGCTGGAACGCCTCCGTCGCGAGCCGGCGGCGCTGGGCGAGAGTCGTGCCACCGAGCTGCAGCGCCTTCAGGATGACCGGGTAGCTGGCGGGGGAGGTCACGACAGCGACGTTGGCGTGGTTCTTCGCCGACGCGCGCACCATCGCGGGGCCGCCGATGTCGATCTGCTCGACTGCGTCATCCCCGGTAACTCCTGCCGCGATGGTCTCGACGAAGGGATAGAGGTTCGAGACGACGAGCTCGAACGGCTCGATACCCTGCGCCGCGAGCTCCTGCTCGTGCGTCTCGAGACGCAGGTCGGCGAGAAGACCGGAGTGGATGGCCGGGTGCAGCGTGCGCACGCGCCCGTCGAGAGACTCCGGGTATCCGGTGACGTCGCCAACCTGCACAACCGGGATCCCGGCGTCGGCTATCGCCTTGGCGCTGCCACCGGTGGAGACGATCTCCACATCGGCTGCCGCAAGCGCGCGGGCAAGGTCGATGAGGCCGGTCTTGTCGCTCACGGAGACGAGTGCGCGACGGATTTTCACGAGATCGCGAGGGCGGTAGAGGGACGGGTCGTGTGCTGGGCCGCTCATGGCAGGCGCTCCTTTGTGACAGGTTCGAATGGATTTCGCTGCAGCCCAGGCGTACGGCTGCTCACCGTGTCAGTCGCTCCCCGATGGTTCACCCATCCAAACGCCAGTTGCGACGAGGCAAGTCTAACGGGCGAGACTGGCCAGATCGATCGTGCCGTTTGCGACATCCAGTACGGCTTGAATCAGCAGCGCACGCTCGACCGGCTTGATGCGCTCGTGCAGGCTCGTCTCGGTGTCGCGCGGCAGCACCGGCACGCGTCGCTGCACGATGATCGGACCGCTGTCGACGCCATTGTCGACAACGATGACTGTCGCACCGGTCTCGGTGACGCCCGCCTCGAGCGCATCCCTGACGCCGTGGGCGCCGGGGAACTCGGGCAGGTACGCCGGGTGCGTGTTGATGAGGTTCGGCGAGAGCGTGTCGACGACATGCGGTGGCAGCAGCTTCATGAACCCGCTGAGGATCACGAGGTCGGGCGCCCAGACAGCGATCTGTTCGAGGAGCGCCTCGCCCCACTCTTCGCGCGAGGCGAAGTTGGGAAGCGAGACCGAGAAGGTGGGGATGCCGAACTCTTCCGCGTGCTCGAAGCCGTCTGCGTCGCGGTCGGCGCCGACCGCGACGACGCGTGCCGGAAATTCTGCGTCCTCAGACGCCTCGAGCAGTGCGCGCAGGTTGGTGCCGCCGCCCGAGATGAGAACGACGAGCGAGAGCATCCGCCCAGCCTAGCGATTGCCCGCGCCGCGGCTCGACGCCAGCAACCCGAGGAGTGACGCGATCGCGATCTCGCCCGCCGACCAGAGCCCGACGGAGATGGCGTCGGGGCCGGCGACCTGCAACCGCCCCGGGCCGATCGCACCGGACGAGGCCCAGGCGAGGATGCCGAGGATCACGCCACCGACCAGGCCGATCCCGATGGCCGTCGCGAACATCCAGCGACCGCGGATCGGCTCCTGGCCGGGAGCGCCACGAAACAGGACGCCAGCGAAGAATCCGGCGAGGACGGGCACGATCAGTCCCACGAACGCGAACGCGAAGTCGCCGTGCGGCAGTGCTCCAAGCACCGGGATGGACGGGATCGGGCCGAGCGTCGTGCCGAGCGGGCTGACCCCGGAGTTCATCCCGATTGCGAAACCGGGGCCGACCAGCCATGACGTGGTCCAGATCACGAGATTCGGCAGGAACATCAGCTCGCCGATCGTCAGCGCAACGCCGCCGAGGGCGCCGGAGTGCAGGTTTTCGTACAGGGTGATGACCTGCGCGTAGTTGCCGACGATCGCGACGGCAAGCACAACGGATGCCACGAGGACGACGATCGCGGCAGCCGCGCTCCCGGCTCGCAACGTGGTCATCAGGGTCGAACGGATCGGTGCCGACCAGCGTGCGGCGAGCGGACGCAGGTCGGCGGCCGGTCTCGCGAGCAGCAGGCCGATCACGAAGATCAGGGTCGGCAGGATGACGCCCTCCGCCAGGTTCGGGCGCGCGGACGCCTGGCTGGCGCTGACGGTGATTCCGAAGGAGAGGAGCGCGAAGACGGCGCCGGCGACGATCTCACCGAGCAACCGATGGTGTGTCTCGTCGATGCGGCGACCGGCTCTTCTTCCGAGCAGGACGGTGATCAGCGCGAAGCCGAGCGGGGCGATGCCGAGGGTGAATGGCGTTGCGGCTCCCGCGAGTCCGGATGCCTTTGCGAACGCCGGCGCCAGGGTCACGGTGAGGTCGGTGCCGTGGCCGAGCAGCCAGACGTCGGCCGAGAGCCGCCAGAAGATGGTCCAGTCGGGGGCGAAGCCGTAGGCGGCACCCCACATGACCGTCAGGGGGGCGAGCGGGATGGCTAGACCGACGCCCACCACGATGACGGCTTCGAGCGCCGAAAACAGCGCGGACAGCGTGCGGTTCATACCCGCACGACCATACCGGGGGGAGCTGGCGCGGCGTCGGTGCCCCGCCGCGCGCTTGTCGGATGCGAGACTGGGCGCGTGGAAGCCTCGGTGTACCAGCGCGTGCTCGGAGCATCGTTCGATGACCTGGTCCCGGAGCTTCGCAAATACTTCGGATCAGTGGATGTCGCCCGCGTCGGCGTTGGATCCGGCATCTTCGAGGTGGCAGGCTCCTCCCGCCGCTGGCTCGTGCCGGCCCTGGCGTGGCTGGGCTGGCGACGCGTGCTGTTTGCGGACTTCGGCCACGACATCCCCTTCGATATCGTCAACACACCCGCCGCAGACGGATCGCTCAGCGCTGTTCGCACACTGCACTTCCCCGCCGGCAACGGTGGCCGTGACCGCCGGAAGTCTCGCGATCGGTCGCTCGAGGACACGATGCGCGTCGTGGACGGTCGACTACACGACTTCCTCGGTCGTCGTCGCGGTCTCGAGGCGCGTTTCGTGCTCACGGTGAGCGGTGGCCTGCTGCGGATGCGCTCGGACCGGCTCTGGCTTTGGCTTCGACTGCCGGCCGGTCGCGGGCTCGGGCGCGGGCTCCGAATCCGCATCCCGCGCCTCGCGACGGTCACGATCGCCGAATCCTGGGCGTACGACCTCGACCGCCAGCACGTCGACGTGCGGCTCCGCTCCCCGCTCATCGGCGAATGGTTCCGCTATGCGGGAGGCTTCGAATACAGAATTGTCAGTTCGCGTTGACGTTAACGGGAACTGACAATTCCGTTGTGGGCAGGCTTGCCAGGGCACGACAGCAGGAGCGCGAAGACGCCTCAGGCTACGAGGACGGCAACGGCGGCAGCGCGCGCAGCCGAGGCCGACCGCGCGGCGGCAGCACCGGCCGCCGCAGCGCGGCAGTCCGCGAGTGTTACTCCGCCGAGCAGTTCACCGACGTAGCCGAGGGCACGCGGCGACATTGACAGGGATGACGCCCCCATGCCGACCAGGACCGCCGCCAGCAGCGGATCGGCCGCCGCCTCGCCGCACACGCTGACCGGCTTACCGGCCACTGCACCGGCGTCGAAGGCGAGCCGCATCATCCTGAGCACCGCCGGCTGCCACGGATCGTTCAGTAGCGCGAGTTCGCCCACCTCCCGGTCGGCCGCCATCGTGTATTGCGCAAGGTCGTTCGTGCCGAGCGAGACGAAGTCGACGACGGCGAACAACTCGGGCGCTGTGATCGCAGCAGCGGGCGTCTCGATCATCACACCGACAGACGCGAGGCCGTGGGCCGCGCAGCGACGCGCAAAATCGGTGGCTTCATCTGGCGTATCGATCATCGGCGCCATCACCTGCACGTCCGCTGCGGACTCGGCGACAGCACGCGCGATCGCCTCAAGTTGGTCATCGATCAACTCGGGACGCAACCAGCTCGTCCGGTATCCGCGCACACCCAGCGCGGGGTTGTTCTCCTGCGCCAGCGTGACGAACGCCAGCGGTTTGTCAGCGCCAGCGTCGAGCGTGCGCACGATCACCCGCTTGCCGGCAAAAGCGCGCAGCACGCGCGTGTACGTCGCGGCCTGCTCGTCCACGCTCGGCGCCTGCGCGCGATCCAGGAATAGGAACTCGGTGCGAAACAGCCCGACGCCCTCAGCCCCGGCATCGAGCGCCGCCTGCACGCTGTCCGCCGAACCGATATTCGCGAGCAGCAGCACGCGATGGCCATCGCTCGTCTGCCCAATGCCGTCAACGTGAGCCGGTGCGGCCGACGATGCCTCGACCGCCGCGATCTCGTCGGCACCCGGGTCACGAGTCAGAGTGCCAGCCGTGCCGTCGACCAGCAGGATGCTGCCCTCCGGAATCTCCATCGCATCCGCCACAGAGACCACGGCGGGCAGCCCGAGCGACCGCGAAAGGATCGCCGTGTGCGAGGTCGGCCCGCCCTCGACCGTCACAATCGCGCGGCAGATCGCGGGGTCGAGCAGCGCCGTGTCTGCTGGTGCCAGATCGCGCGCGACAAGCACGTATGGCTCAGAGCGCACCGGGACGCCCGGTTCAGGGCGGCCGAGGAGTTCAGCGACCACCCGGTTGCGCATATCGTGCAGGTCGGCGGTCCGCTCGGCGAAGCGCCCACCCTGAGCCTGGAACGTCTCCGCAATCGAACCGACCGTCGCCCACACCGCGAACTCCGCGGAGTCGCCCCGGTCAATCACGAGCGCCCGCGCATTCTCGACCAGGACGGGATCGATCGCCATCATCGCGGCGGCAGACAGGATTTCGCTGGCCTCGCCCGACACGCGGTCGGCCCTGCTCCTCAGGGCGGCAGCCACGGATGCAGTTGCGCGATCTATACGGTCAGCCTCGGCCGCCCGATCGGGCTGGGCAAGACTCGGGGACGGCACGGGCGCATCCAGCGGCACTGGCATCCTGACCACGGGACCCACCGCGCGGCCCGGGCTCACGCCGAGCGGACCCCGCCTGGGCGCGGCATCGCCCGAATCGGGCGACGAAGTCGAGGCCAGCGCGGCCTCCCGCAGCTCACCGAAGCCCGCCGCCACCATCGAGCGCACGACCTCGATCGCCCCCGCCGCCTCGGGGCCGGACGCCCTGACCCGAACCGTGTCACCGTCGAGCACACCGAGCGTGAGCAGCGAGGTCGGACTGTTGGCCGGACGCGCATCGGATGCGGTGCGCAGGTTGGCCACTGTGACGGTCGCATCGAGACCCGCGAGAGCCATCACGAGCATCGACGCAGGGCGAATGTGCAGCCCGCTCGGGTTGTGGAGCGTGAAGTCGGCTGCGAGATCGGAAGGAGCGGCCGGCGATACCGACAGCGCAGGCGTAGCTCCCGCGGCATCCCCGAGTACCTCACGCTTGCTCTCCAGCGCACCGCGCGCCTCGCGCTCCACCTCAGCGAGGCTTCCTCCACTCGCTGCGCGCACCACGCCGGCGAGCAGGCCCTCGACGAACGGCGCGCTCGTGATCCGCACCTCGTAGTCGTGCGGCCCCAGGAACTCGAGCGCGAGTTCCGCGCTCATGACGGCTGACCCGAGGTCGACGAGGACGAGCACACCGTCGGGCGAGGCGACCTCGGCGATCGCAGCGGCGACGCGCGACGCATCCGTTCCGAGCTCGCCGTTCGAGCCCGCGGCCAGGGCAATCGCCGGCCGCGCACCCGGAACCATCTGCAGCGCGAGCTCGAGAGCCGCCTCAGCCAGTCTCGCGCTGTGCGAGACCGCGACGATTCCGATCACGCGGCTTCCTGGCCCAGGGTCTCGCTCAGCGCCTGGAACAGCAGCGCGGTCGAAGCAGCGCCCGGGTCGATGTGACCGACACTGCGCTCGCCCAGGTAGCTCGCCCGGCCCTTGCGCGCGACGAGATCCGCGGTCGCGTCACGCCCGGCATCCGCCGCATGGGATGCGAGGGTCGCCGCGTACCTCACGTCGCCGTCCACGAGGCCCGTGCGAAACGCGAGGACGGCCGGTTCCATCGCGTCGAACATCGTCTTGTCGTCGCGCTCCGGCTTGCCTCGCTCGACGACGCCGGCGAGGCCAGCAGCCAGCGCATCCGAGAATTCGATCGGCGTGAGCTTCGTCGTGTGGCCGGCGCTCGTGCCAAACCGAAGGAAGAACGTGCCGTAGAGCGGACCACTTGCGCCACCGACGGTCGAGACCAGGGTCATCCCGATCGACTTGGCCAGCTCGTCCGCGAACTCCGGCGGGTTCTCAGCGAAGCTCGCCGCCACGGCCGCAAGCCCACGCGACATGTTCGCGCCGTGATCGCCGTCGCCCACCTCGGAGTCGAGGTCGGTGAGGTACCCGCGCTGCTCCTGGATCAGCTCGTCGAACCGGGCAAGCCATTCGATCAACTGGGTCGTGGTCGTGGGCATCAGATCCCCCATCGCAGTGCTGGAGTGTTCACAGGAGCATCCCAGAGGCCCAGGATCTCGTCGTCGGCGCGGAGGACCGTCACAGAGCATCCGGCCATGTCGAGGGAGGTCACGTAGTTGCCGACGAGCGTGCGCGCGACCACGACTCCGGCCTTTTCGAGCAGCGTCTTCACCTCGCCGAACATCAGGTACAACTCGATCAAGGGCGTGCCTCCCATGCCGTTCAGCATAACGACGGCCGGCGCACCACCGAAGTTGTAGTCGGCCAGGATCGGCTCGACGAGCATCCCGGCGATCTCGTGGGCGCTCGCCAGCGGTACCCGGCGCCTGCCCGGTTCACCGTGGATGCCGACGCCAAGTTCCATCTCGTCGTCGGGGAGGTCGAAGGTCGGGCGACCCGCGGCGGGAACAGTCGAGCTGGTCAGGGCGACACCCATCGAACGGCCGGATGTCGCGACCAGCCACGCGAGCGCAGCCACCTCCGCGAGATCCCGGCCCTGCTCAGCCGCAGCGCCCACGATCTTCTCGAGCAGCACGGTGAGACCGGTTCCGCGCCGACCGGCGGTAAAGGTCGAGTTCTCCACCGCTACATCGTCCGCGACGACGACCGTCTCGACTGCGCCAGTTGCCAGTTCGGTCGCCATGTCGAAATTCATGACGTCGCCCGTGTAGTTCTTGACGATGTGCAGGACGCCGGCGCCCGTGTCGATCGCGTTCGTCGCGGCGACGATCTGGTCGGGCGTCGGACTCGTGAAGACCTGGCCCGCGACCGCGGCGTCCAGCATCCCGAACCCGACGTACCCGGCGTGCAGCGGCTCGTGCCCGCTGCCGCCGCCGCTCAGGAGCGCGACCGTTCCATGCGGCTTCGGGTCGGCGCGGTAGACGACTCGCGTCGCGGCATCCACACGCACTTCGCGGTGCGCTGCGGCAAACCCGGCGAGCGACTCGGCGAGCACATCCTCGGGCGCGTTGATGAGCTTCTTCACTCCCCCAGCGTCCCACCTCCGGTGGCGAGACGACAAACGGGGCCAACACGGCCAATCAATCGGGGCCGCCGCGGCGGCACCTAGTCCGTATTGGCCCCGATTGGGAACCCTGCGACGACTACAGCGCTGCGAAGACCTCGCGCATGAGGGCGGCGGTCTCGGACGGCGTCTTGCCGACGCGAACGCCCGCAGCCTCGAGGGCCTCCTTCTTGCCCTGCGCTGTGCCTGCACCCGAGGACACGATTGCGCCTGCGTGGCCCATCGTCTTGCCCTCTGGTGCCGTGAAGCCCGCGACGTATGCGACGACCGGCTTCGTGACATTCGCCTGGATGTATGCGGCCGCACGCTCTTCGGCGTCTCCGCCGATCTCGCCGATCATCACGATCGCCTTGGTGTCAGGGTCGGCCTGGAACGCCTCGAGTGCGTCGATGTGCGTTGTTCCGATGATCGGGTCACCGCCGATGCCGATGGCGGTCGAGAAGCCGAGGTCGCGCAGCTCGAACATCATCTGGTAGGTGAGCGTGCCCGACTTCGACACGAGACCGATCGGACCGGAGCCCGTGATGTTCGCCGGCGTGATGCCGACCAGCGCCTCGCCCGGCGTGATGATGCCGGGGCAGTTCGGGCCGATGATGCGGGTCAGATTGCCCTTGGCCTGCGCCAGCGCCCAGAATTCGGCGGAGTCCTGCACGGGGATGCCCTCCGTGATGACGACGACGAGCGGGATCTCGGCCTCGATGGCCTCGACCACGGCATCCTTCGCGAATGCCGGTGGCACGAAGACGATGGAGACGTCTGCGCCGGTCTCGCGGATGGCCTCATCCACTGTCCCGAAGACGGGAAGCGAGATGCCGCCATCGTGCTCGACCGTCGTTCCGGCCTTGCGGGCGTTGACTCCGCCCACGACCTGGGTGCCGGCCTTCAGCATGAGGGCCGTGTGCTTGGTGCCTTCGCCGCCGGTGATGCCCTGGACGATGACCTTGGAATCCTTGTTGAGGAAGATCGACATTCTTGGTTCCTTCTACTTCGATGCCAGCTCGGCGGCCTTGTCGGCGCCTTCGTCCATGGTGAGTGCGAGGGTCACGAGCGGGTTGTTCGCATCCTCGAGGATCTTGCGGCCTTCTTCGACCTTGTTGCCGTCGAGGCGCACGACCAGCGGCTTCGTGGATGCGTCGCCCAGCTTCGCGAGCGCGCCGACGATGCCGTTGGCAACCGCGTCGCACGCGGTGATTCCGCCGAAGACATTGACGAAGACGCTCTTGACCTGCTCGTCACCGAGAATCACGCCGAGGCCGTTCGCCATCACCTCGGCGGATGCTCCGCCGCCGATGTCGAGGAAGTTGGCCGGCTTCACACCATTGTGGTGCTCGCCGGCGTACGCGACGACATCCAGCGTCGACATCACGAGGCCCGCGCCGTTGCCGATGATGCCGACCTCGCCGTCGAGCTTCACATAGTTGAGGTTCAGCGCTTTAGCCTTCGCCTCGAGCGGGTCGGCTGCCGCGGCATCCTCAAGCGCTTCATGGTTCGGGTGACGGAAGTCTGCGTTCTCGTCGAGGCTCACCTTGCCGTCGAGCGCGAGGATGTCGCCATCTTCCGTCAGGACCAGCGGGTTGACCTCGACCAGCGTGGCATCCTCGCCCTTGTACACGTCGTAGAGCTTGACGAGCACGGGCGCGACCTTCTCGATCAGCTCCTCCGGGAAGTGGCCAGCCTTCGCGATCTCGCGGGCCTTCTCGAGGTCGATGCCCTCGCCCGGGATGACCTCGATGCGCGCGAGTGCCTCCGGGCGCTCGACTGCGAGCTCCTCGATCTCCATACCGCCCTCGACGCTGCAGAGCGACAGGTACGAGCGGTTGGCCCGGTCGAGCAGCACGGAGAAGTAGAACTCCTGGGCGATCTTCGCGCCCTCGGTGACCATGACCTTGTGGACGGGGAGGCCCTTGATGGTCAGCTTCAGGATGCCCTCGGCCGCGGTGGCCGCATCCTCAGGGTTGTGCACGACCTTGACGCCGCCGGCCTTGCCACGGCCGCCCGCCTTGACCTGCGCCTTGACGACGACGGTGCCGCCGAGCTTGGCCGCTGCCGCCTTCGCCTCTTCAGGAGTGTCTGCGACGATACCGGCGAGTACCGGCACCCCATAACTCTCGAAAAGGTCCCTGGCCTGGTACTCGAATAGATCCACGCTATTTTGTCCAATCGCGCATCGGTTTGGTATGTCACGGAGGCCTGTCTCGACGTCAAGATAGTTTGACGTCAAGATACTTTTGCCACCGAGCACTCTACTCGCTCGGCCTGAACGCTCTGGACGCCCCGAGGGATCAAGGCAGGTGGGACGATGGGGCATGGCGAGTGCGGCGGTAGAGCGGTTCGCAGCAGACGGCGTGCTGATCGTGGGCGGAGCGCGAGCGATCCTGCTGCAGGTAGCCGACCCCGTCGTTGCGGCTGGTGTCGCCCGGCACAGCGACTTCGCTAATCGTCCGCTCGAGCGACTCCACAACACCCTGACCTACGCCTACGCGGTCGTCCTCGGCGACAACGATGACGCTGCCGCCGTCTCCGCCCACGTCAACCGTCGCCACGTGCCGGTGCGCGGAGCAGACGACCCGGCCCTGCAGCTTTGGGTCGCGGCCACCCTCTACGACACCGCGGCTCTCGTCCACACGGTGGTCTACGGTGAGCCCGACGATGAGCTCGCGGACGCCCTCTACCGCGCATATGAGCCGCTCGGCGCCGCGCTGCGGATGCCCGCGTCATCCTGGCCTGCGAACCGCACGGCATTCGACGAGTACTTCACCGGCAGGGTCGGCTCCCTCGAGGTTGCGGCGGACGCGAGAGCGATCGCGCACGACCTGTTCCACCCGACGAGCGCCCCGCTGTGGTTGCGAGCCGCGCTGCCGCTCGCGCAACTCCTGACGATCGACCTGCTGCCGGCATCCGTCGCTCGCGCGTACGGTTTCCACTTCGGGCCTCTGCAACGCTGGCAGGCCGCCCAGGCGTGGCGGGTCATCCGGCTCGTCGCCTTCGTGCTGCCCGCCCGGGTGAAGGCGTGGCCGGCGCGGCACTACTTGCGCGAGCTGCGAAGACGCGCTGCCCCGCCGGTCGAGTAGCCGCGCGAAGCCGACGTTATCGTCTAACCGAGGACGGATGGCGACTCGCCGAGAATTCAACGCGAATAATTCGGCGTGTTGCAAAGCATCCTCGCGGGGAAACACATCTGCTGTCGAGCGCATTCGCGACAACCGTTCCATTGGACGTTGGTCTCGATGACGCGGGCTCCTCTGTCGCGCCGCTACTCGACCAGCGAGAGTGGGCTACGTGAAGTCACCCTGGGACAGGGCGTGCGTGAGCATGGTCGCAGCGATCGCGTGATGGGCGTATTGCCACACCTGATTGTCGGGCAGCGTCACGTTGATCTCGGCCTTCACGATCGGCACCCAGCTTGGAGTGGGGATGTAGCCGAGGGTGCGCAGCGTCGTCGACGTGATGAACGGCGGGGTGGGAAGCGGTGCCGGGAAGAGCTTCTTCAGCGGGTTCCACAGGGATTGCGTGTAGAAGCGCACCCGCCGGTCGCTCTCAGGCGGTCCGGCCCAGGCGAGCGCGGCAGTGACGCAGTCCGTGACCGACCACTCTGGCGCGTCCAGGAAGTACACGGCGTTGACGTCGCTCCCGAGAAAGGACTCCGCGAGGTTGTCCGATCGCGCGAGCATCCTGGCAAGGATGTGCGTGCCAGAGCTGAACGACGCCAGGGCTGCCTTGCCCAGAGTCTTCGGCGGCGCAGCTACACCGCTCGTTCTGAACATGAACTGCTGCAGCTCGAGCAGGATTCTGCCCAGTTGTTTCGTCGACTCGATGACGCCGAAGTCCTCGTTGAGGCTGTTCACCGGGTGGACCGTGACGACAGCTGCGCCCGCCTTGGCCGCCTGGTACGGCACGCCCTTCGAGCCAGGCTGGTTGAACACATCGGGGTCTGGGTATGCCATGTCGTCGAAGTACCCGAACGTGACGTAGTCGAAATTGATCGGGTACGCCGACTGTCCGTCGCCCGCAAAGAAGGAGCCGATGTATTGCGCATTGCCCTGGCGAAGGAAGACAAGGAACGATGTCGCCTCTGCGCCATCCTTGCGCTCGATCGACTCCGGCCAACTCACTCCCCACAGCTTCGGCGCAACAACGCCGGCGAGCTGGAGCACAACGTTCTCGGCCTTGACGTGCACTGTTGTGTCAGGCGAGAACGACACCCCCTGCGCCGGGACGGGCAGGTCGAGGAAGTTCACTCCCGGCCGATCGACGAGGTCGAGGTCGGGTGGAGGCCAGGATCCGTATCGTTCCTCGTAGTCCTTCCGCACTTTCGCGGGTTTTCCCTGGCGGGTGACCGGCACGTTATCGAACTCGGTGATCACGTCGACCGAGACGTCCTTGAACCTGCTGACGACGATGGATGCCTTGGTCGCGACGGTGCCAGGGACCGCGACGTCGTTGATCGTCACCCAGGGAGCCGAGTCCGCGTCGGGGGTCAGTCGGCCGTCGGCCCCAACCGCGAAGGTGACCGTTGTCGGCCAGAAGGTCTGCACGGTCGGAGTCGCGACGATCGTCACCGACTGCGCAGACATGGGCAGGCTCCACTCAGGTGCGGCCGGGTCGATATTTACGGGCAGAACGCCTGCGTCGTCAACCGACAACGCGTAGTCGCACTCGATCGCGTTGCCCTTCCAATCCGCGGTGAGGGCGGTCAATACAGAGAGCAACGTCATGCCGACTCCAGAGTTTCGGGGGATCCGGATCCCGTGTCCCCGTCATCCAGCGCCACCTGCGGTGCGTCGGTGTCGATGTCGGCGGTTCCGTCTCCCGTGGGAGCGTCGGCGTCCAGCGCGTCGATGTCGGCCTGGCTCGCACCACCATCCAGAAGCGCCTGGGTCGCTGCCTGCATCGGGTCGCCTCCATCCGCGACCGCGCCGCCCCCATCGCCACCGTCACCGGCGCTCGCAGCTTTCGGCCCGGGTGATGGCGCGCGGGCCTTGCCGGAGGTGTACGAGGCGTAATCGGGGCCCTGCGCGATCAGCGGCTCGTGATCCATGATCTGGGCGAGGATGGCGACGGTGATGGTGAAGGCAGTCTTGGCCGGGGTCGTTGGGTAGGTGTCAGCCGACGTGACGGTCGTCAGCACCGTCGTGTCATCGATCGCCCCGACCGTTGGGGCAAAACTCGTGATCGGGTCGCCGTTGCTGATCGGCGAAATGGTTGCGGCCGCCTGGGCCGCCGTCTGCCCCTTGTCGGCGAAGATGTCGATCTCCTCCTGGAGGAAGAACGTCGCCGCGGTCGCTGTCGTCGCCGTCTTTGCCGCATCCGTCAGCATCGACGTCAGCACGGAATCACCGAGCGGATCCCCCGTTCCGGCCACGGCTCGACCGAACTTGAACGACGCGTTCGTCACAAATGTCTTTCGGAACGCGTCCCACCCTCCGGCGGGGGCTGCTGTTCCGGCGACCACGAGAGGCGACTTTTGAGCGACCGACCAGGTCTGGGCAAGTCGGTACTTCACCGGCTTCGCGGGGTCACCGGACAGCATGAAGACGGCGATCCGCTTGGGCGCCAAGATCTCGCCCGGGTCCCCGAACAGGCCAGACAACATGGTGAGGAATCTCGACGACCGACCGACATCGCATCCGTAGATCACGACCCGCGTCTTGCTCGAGATGATTGCAGACCCGGGAGCCGCGGGCACCTTCGCGTTCAACGCGTTCTGCAGGTCATCCGCGTCGACCCACGCGTCGGTGCTGGCCGAAGTCAGGCCGAACTCCATCGATGCATACCCGGTTGCGTGGCAGACGATGTTGATCGTCGTCTGTGCTGTGCCAAGAGAAGTGAGTTTCGCGAACACTCCCTCGAGGGTCTGCCCCTTGGCCGATGGTGCATCGACCACCGTGCCGCCAGCGGCCGTGAAGTACTGCTTCGCGAGGGAGTAGAACTGGTTCGAGGCGCCGGCCGGGTCCTGGCCCATGAGAAACGTGATGTCAGGCATCGCCGCTCACCCCTCGGAGGTTTCTGCGACGTCGAACGCCAGCCCGCTCGAGCCCTCACCGCGTCCCGTCGTGACCGATCGCGCAGCCCAGGCATGGCGTCCGCCGTCCGCCGAACGGGCAAGGAACCATCGACGGCGCACGACGATGCCCGCGGTCGGCACCTCCTCCTCCGGCAGCACGAGCCCGCTCAGCTCCTGCAGCACGCTCGACCGCGGCGACGATGTCACGAGGTCGCCGAGACTGTCGGGTCGTGGCAGCACGGCCTCGACCAGCCCGACCTGCCGATCGTCGTCGCCGATCCGCACCGGAACGAAGGGAATCCAGTTGTCCGGGACATCCGTCATCAGGCGGTAGGCGAGATCTACGCCCGTCGGCAGGGCCCCTGCTGCCGTTACCGCTCGCGTGTACTCGTCAGGCAGGTCATGCACGTCTCCCTCAGCGTCGGTGACGAGCACCTCGACGCCCCAGACGAAGTTCGCCATCTCGTCTCGAAGGAACCTGACCTCCTCGACCACGTCTCCGGCGAGCGGGCTGGCGGTGACGGCGGGCACGACGAGCAGTGGATCCTCGACCGACGAACCGTCTGGGCGGAACATTGCCCACTGCGCATCCGCTGCCGGAGCAACGAGCTCGTGTGTTCCGAAGGTGTCTCGGACGACGAGCTCCGTCACGGATTCTGTCGAGCCGTATGTGACGGGGATCGGAAACGTGAACCAGTCGTTCCCATAGATCGTGCTGAATTCCACCAGCGCGAGCCTGCCGAGATCCGCTGTTGTCGCGTCGATCCGGGCGAGCGACAGCTTCGAGTCCTCGAACTCCCAGAACCGGTCGCGCGGCATCCCCGGGAACTGGATGGTCGTGGGGATCCGCTTGCGCTGCGTCGCCGTGGGCGTGGCGTGGGCATCCGCGACGCCGATCACATCGAAGTCCGACCAGTCGACCTTCTCGCCCGTGTGCCCGGGGGCCCCGATCACCGACGTGCCGCCGGCAGCCAGCTCGAAGCGTCGCTCGAAGCGTTCCGGGATCCAGCTGTTCGGGCCAGTACCGAACGTGATCCGACACCAGGATGCGTAGGTCTCGAGGTCGGCACGGGATGCCGCGACCTGCGCGGTCTTCAGGCTGAGCGCATCCGCGAGTGCGCTGTCTGACCCGCCGGTCGCGCCCGCGATCGCAGCCGCCACCGCCAGTCCGTCTGCGAAGAGGGCAGCTGCCCCGACGATCACTCGTGGCGAATCGTCACCGACCGTGACCGGAAACGCCTTCCGGAGCGCGTCGCCGACGGCACTCGGAACTGCGGCCGCGAGCGCGCGACCGGCCTGAATGCGATCGAGCGTCGAGTGCGCAGGCCCGGATGCCTCACCCGCGACGAGCGCTTCCACGACATCCGCCAGCGGCGAGTATGGCAGCACATCGCCGCCGCTTGGACGCCAGCCGTCGAACGGTGTCTCGGTCTGCACGAACGCGACCTGCACCGGCGATCCCGCGTCCTCTCCCGTCAGCTCGCCGAACTGGCGCTGCCGCGCAAGCATCCACATCGGGTCTTCGACCGTCGCGGCCAGTCCCTGGCCCGGGTCTCCGCCGCGCGAGACCGGTTCAACGCGGGTGTAGGAGTAGACGGTCGTCACGGCGTCACCGTGCTCACCCAGCGCACCGGGAAGTCGATGGCCTGCGCCAGGAAGTGCCGCAGCCCGACATCGTCGGCGTTGTAGTCGGCCAGGTAGATCGCCGGCAGGAGCGCCGGAATCCTGCGCGCGGCCGCGAAGTCGACCATCCGGCAGTCCGAGAGCTCGAGCGCCTCGTCGACGACCGAGAACAGGGATGTCTGGGTCCACGGCTTGCTGAGGTCTGGCGGCACGGCGAGCAGGATGACGTTGGGTGCGCGCGCGTCCGGCGCCGACAGGTTTGCGGCAACCGCGGCGGCGCCGGTCGGGAGCGGGATCACCTCGGTCCAGGCATCCAGTTCGATCCCCGTCACGGCTCCCGACGCGTCGTCGCCGACAATGACCACGCTGGTAACGGGCGATGGTGCGAGCTCACCGGGGAAAGGCAGGCCGACCCAGCTATGCCCCGCGGATGCGCTGACTGCGGCCGCCCAGGGAGCGGCAGGCGACTGCCCGGCCCAGGTGTTCACCGCGTCGGCTCCAGCGACGTCGTCGCGCAGCAGCGCATCCCCCAGATCGGAGGCGGCCACGCGCACCCGGGCCGTGTCCTGCAGCCAGCGCGACAGGATGCCGGAGCCGCTCCCGAGGACCCCGGACTGGTCGCCGACGGTCGCAGCAACATCGCTCGGCAGTGTGGGCAACGATCCCTCGACGACGGCCGGGGCGCCGAGGAGCGCCGTGGCCGCAGAGACCGGATCCGTTGCCTTCTTCGCCGCCGCTACCCTCGCGGCGGCGGTAGTCGAGTCGCCTTTCGCGATGCCCCACGCAACGAGATCGTCACCCTTCGCGCCGGCGAGATCGGTTGAGAGCGACGCGACAGTCGCAGCAAGTCCCGAGCTGTCCGCGCTCGAGTCGAGCTGCGCCCTCGCGGCGAAGGTCTCCGCAGTCAACGGCGTGCGCGCGGCGAGCGCAGCCTGCCAGGCCGCGGCGTGATCGAGCAGGTCGAGCAGGTCGGCATCCTGGCTGAGATCGAAGCCGACGCTCGCGGCGCCTGGGGTGGCCGCCGCGACCAGCAGGCGCGCGACGCCAAGGCGGCCGGGATTCGGGTTCGCAGCGCCTGGCATCGCGCTCGGCGTGTCCCAACGCTGCAGCGTGATGTTGTCTGAGCTGAGATCGAGGGCCGCGATGTCGAGCGCAGACAACCCGAGCGACGACAGCAGCGGGCTCGCGATCTGGGCGCCGGACGAGTCGAGCAGCCTGACGTGCAGCTGGTTGATCGGCCCGAGCCTGCGTGCAACGAAGGCGTCGGCAGCGGGAGCCAGGCGAGCCCTCGGGGTGTCGCTCGCGTATCCGGCCGGTCGCATAGCGCTGCCGAAGGTGACGACCAGCCGCTGCTCGATGCCTCGACCGCCGCGCGGCGTGACCGTCGACTCGAAGAGATCGGGCGGCGAAGATGCCCGGCCGACCATGTTCGTCGCCGCAGCGGCCCGCTCGAAGTTCGCACCGGCGAGCTGGTACATCGACTCGGATAGCCCGAGGTCGGCGAACGCGTCGAGCGTCGCCAACAGGTCGCCGACGGCGGCCTGCAGCGCCGCGCGTTCCGCCGCCGAGAGCGCGGGCTGCGTCGCATCCCCATCCGAGAGGATGCCGGCAAGGACCGACCCGGCTGCTGCCGTTTCTGCTTGCGCCAGCTTCCAGCCGTCAGAGACCGTTCGCTCAGAACTCGCCTGCGGCGCGTTATCGATGGTGTCGACCTTGAGCGGGAACTGCCGGCGCAGCACAAAGACGGTCCAGTCGATCTCGACGCCCCCGGTGCCGGACGCGTCGTGGATGGCGCGCTCCAGTTGGTACCCCAGCAACGCACCAAGCTGCTGGCCGTTGCGCATCCCCTCGGCAACCGCGAGCGCCCGGCGCACCGCGCTCGAGGTGAGACCCGTCGCGAACGGCGCCTCCGCGGTGCCGGCCGGCCCGCCGTGGGCGAGCCACGCCGCGCGAAGCACCCCGGCGGCGCTCGCCTGCCGGGGAGACGGAGCGAGCACGAATCCGCCGTTCGCACGCGAGGTCTCCGTGCCATCCGGAATCGTACCGGTCGCAGCCACCGGGCTCTCCTGCCGGCGCCGGATGCCGCGAACCACGCCCCATGCGCCCAGCTGCGTTCCCGTCTTACGCGACTGCATCCCCGCCAGTCGAGCCGACGCGAGGGAGGTGACCCACGCGTCGTACCGGAAGGATGCGCAGTCGATGATCTCCCCCGTCAGCACGGCACGGCGGTCGGTCGGGATGCCGGCGATCGCGGTGATCGAATCGCGAAAAGCCGCCAGGGCGTCGCTGTTGAAGTACCGCGTGAGGTCGGACTTGAACCTCGCCGAGTCACCCACGATCTCAGAGAGCCGATCGCCGATGGTGAATGTTGAGCCGTCGGCATCCTTCCCGACTCCGGACTGCAGCGAGTCGGCAGTCGCGATCGCCGCAGTCGTGAAACCGGGCAACACGGCAACCGCGTGCCCGGCCGCCGCGCTCAGGCTCGCGATCGGGGTTTCCTCTGCGGCTCGCGCGACCTGGTCGATCACGAGGCCGTGTCCGAGGCCGGCGAATTCGTTCGTTGCGTCGGCCGCGATTCGTAGCGCCGAATTACGCAGCAGCAGGCCCAGCACGCTGGTCGCCTTGGTCGGGTCTGGCGACAGGAGGGGGAAGCTGGTGTCGCCATCCGCCGTCATGGGCAACCAGAGATCCGCAGCATCCTTGTTGTTCAGCTGGTAGAGGACATCCAGCATCACGTCGCTGAAGCCGAGCTCGGCCATCATGCTGCGCCGGTTGTAGTCAGCGTTGCCCTTCGCGTCGGCGAAGTTCGCGGTCGTCGCCATCTCGAGAACCGGGCCGGGCACAGCAGTCCGCAGCCGCACGCGGGTGGTGACGGGTTCCTGCGCGAAGAGGTCGGGGCCTGCAGGCGCATCCACGATTCCGGATGTCCACAACGGCCGGATCCGCGGCAGGAACGTGCTGAGCCACTCCTCGAACGCGCCCTCGCCGAGCGCTGCCCACGAGCCCTCGGCCATCACCGGAAGGACTCCGTACGGCTGGCGGCCCAGGCGCAGCGTCGGTAGCGGGCCACCACCCCGAACGTACTCTGTGACATGCGCGTAGACCTGCGGAAGCAGCACGAGCGGGAATCCCGGCTGCGCCTGCTGGCGCAGGTATGAGCCCCAGGTCGCCTCGAACAGCGCTCGGCTCATGGCGCCGGCATCCTCAAGCTCTGTGCTCGCCGCCCCATCGAGCAGCGCGAGATCCTGCGGATCGATCCCCAGCGCGCTCGCGAGCGCCACGGCGACCGATCCTGCCACGGGCGCCGCGCCATCCACCGGCATGGATACCGCCGAAATCGAGTAACCGCTCGCAGAGTCCGCAAGGTTGTTGGTCGGCGTGCCTGGCGGGATGAACGCCGCGCCATCGCTGACCCTGTGGGCATCCACCAGCGCGGCGAGCCGGGCGCCGGCCGGGCCATTGTCGGTTGAGGCAGCCACCCCGACGACGACGATCTCGTCAACCACGCTGGTCTGCGGCGGGAGCGGAATGGTGACGCCCATGCCGACGGCAACAGCCGCGTCGAAGTCGACCATCCAGCGCATGCCTTCGTCGAGCACGATCGTGTCGTCCGGGCCAGTCTCGGGAGCCGCCGGCGGCTGCGCGGCCGGGTCGCCGTCACTACCGAAAGCGAGCCCGACCTGGAGCGTCGCCGGGATGGCGCTGCCCTGCACGACCGCCTGGCTGCCCGCGAATCGTGCGCGCACGAAGAAAGAGGCTGGCAGTGCGCGAGCGACCGCTGCGAGCCCTGTTGATCCGGTGGCCGTGTCGACGGACGGGAAAGTCGGCGCTCCCGTGGTGTTGGTCGGGGTGAGCGCCTGCCGCACCCAGATCGCGCGAGTCGGTCCGACATCCTTCAGCAGCTGCGCCCAGGCGGAGGCCGCATCGCTGTCGGCCGCGCGCGTGGTGACCCAGAACTTCTGCCCAGCCGCCACCTCGCTGGCCGTCAGCCGGGGGTCGTGCCCGTCGAGGTGCGCGTCGTCCGGATAGATCCGCACCTGCAGCTGTGGCGCCGCGGGCGTTCCGGTGAACCGTGTCTCGATGCGCACCGGCAGCATCGTGATCGGCACCTGGGAGTCGAGCCCTGGGATGATGTCGACCGGCTGGCCGCCCACGATCGGTCCAATGCCGTGCCCGTGGGTCGGGTCGATGATGGGCAGGACATCGATCGGCGGCTTTACCGGCACGATCGGCACCGGCTTCACCGGGGTGACCGGCTTCGGCACGACCGGCACGGTGAAGACCGGCAGCTTGGGAATCTCGTTGTTAGGGCTCATCATGCGTCCGGTTTCGGGGGCAGGAGGTCGGTGCCGCGCATCCCTCGGCGGAACGGGTACTGCAGCACGATCCACGCAACGGCAGAACTTGCGCCGTGCCAGTCGAACTTGGGGCCGGCTGGTCCTCCCGGCGCTGTCTTGGGGATGGCCCCGGCCGCGAAGCTCGCCGCTCCGAGTCGGCCATCCGCATCCAGGGTCGCGTCGGCCCAGGACGCGTCGTTCCAGTCGGTGACGGGCGCCGGCGGGGGTGGCGGGGATGCCGGTTCGTCCAACCCGAAGCGGGGCTCGGTGAAGTGCTCGGCGAAGAAGAACCACCACGCTGTGTCTTCATCGCCGCCGAGCGACCAGACCAGGTCGGCGCTCAGCGTGTTGAATCCCACGAGCAGGACGTCAGGATCCAGCCGCGCAACGAAGTCTGGCTGGAGCTCGGTCGCCGGGTCCATGCCTCGCGTCGACCCTGACTTCTTCGTCTTCGCAGCTGTCACGATCATCCCGGGGTAGCGCCGAACCACATCGCCCTTCACGACGAGCACGAGTGGTGCAGCGACCTCGCCCGGCTTGTCACTGAGCGCCTGCAGCCCGAGAGTCGGCGCCTGGTGGAGCAAGTGCGTGAGGTCGTATTGGTCGGCCGGGTTGCCCGTATCGCGATGAGCCCAGAACTGCCTGCTGTATGTGCCGCGCTGGTCGGTGGGGTATTCGCGCCACAGCAGCTCACGGGCAAGCTCGTGGTTCATGCCGACGAGAAATGCGTCGATGAATTCGCGGTTCGATTCGACCAGGGTCGTTGTGTCCGCAGGCATCGAGTCGATGCCGGGCAGCATCCAGTCGTGCGAGATGTCGGCGAGCGCCTGGTATGTCGGCTCGGAGAGATCCGGGGCGGCCATGATGTCGTCGAAGGTCGCGGCCTGGGGCGCGGTCAGCTGCGAGATCTGGAAGTTGACCATGCGCACGATGGTCTGGGATGGCTCAAGGGCTGTGACGATGGTCGCCCGAAGCGCATCGAACCCGCCGGCGAGACCCGTTTCGGGCAGCGCCGCAGAATCGGTCTCGGCGATCACGCTCCCCAGAACGCTGAGCACGATGTCGGAGATCTGCTTTCGCAGGGGCGGGAGCGCTGTGGTCGGAACGCTGAACTGCAGCGCAGCAGTCACGGGGTTCGCAGACTTGCCCGCCAGCAGCTGGTCGTAGACCGCCGGGCTGATGGTGGACGCCGCGGGCGAGGTCAACGCGAGCCGAGACACCTCCGCCGTGTCGATTACCGGTCCCGTGGTTGTCTGCTGGATCAGCACCGGCTGCTCGATGAGAACATCAAGCAGGTTCGACGAGATCGGCTGGATCATGATCGGGCTCGGCTGAGCCAACACGGGCGGCAGGATGAGACCGGCCAGCACGGCGGATGGGAGCTTGTGGAGCAGTCCGGGGCTCACGGTGGCAGCCGCCTTGAACTCATGCGATGCGATCTGGTGCCCGGTGATCGGTGCAGCGGCGACGAGCTGAGCGGCCGGCAGCATCCCCACCGCGGTCAGTACTGTGTTGCTGTCGACTGCAGCCACCCGCGCCGCAATGTCGGCGGGCGCGGCGAAGTGGACGCTCGACAGTGCGCTGAGTGAGTCGAGCTGGCTTGCCGCCTGGGCAGGAGTGATGGATGCCTGGTTCAGGCCGGGCACGAGTCGCGCCAGGATCCCGGGCGCGGCAGCCACTCCCCACACCGCGCTCGGCGGAGTGAGGACGTCGATCGTGTCGAGTGGAACATCCACGAACAGCGGATGCGCGCCGGCCGACTCGGCCGCAAGCACCGTCGGCGCGACCGCGGCCCGCCACTGCGCAGCCCCGTCGAGGGCGCCGCGCAGCCGACTCACGCGACGGTATTCGACCGAAACGATCGAGGGCGGCAGCGGCGATTGGCGGAGCCGTCCGGTCACGGTGAGGTCGGTGCCAAGAAAGATGCGGGAATGCACGGGCGCGGTCGACGTCACGAGATCGGCGGATGAGAGCTGCGAGATCCAGCGGCGATGCAGGGTCGCGCTCGCGGCGAGTGAGAACTCCGCGCGTCGGCGCAGCGCGTTCGCTTCGAGAACGGCGCCGACCTGGCGCCAGGCCTCCTCGACATAGCGGTCCTGGTTCACCCGCACGACCTGCGCTCCGAGGCCCGCCGCCACACGAAGTCGGGGGTCGAGGTTCACCTCGCGCACCCAGGGCGGCGCCGTCGTCTCCAGGGTCGCAACCGTTGCCGTCGAGCCGGCGGCGAGCTGGCCGTAGACGGGCGGCCCGACCTTCGGGGGCTCATCCGGGTTCGACTTCAGGAGCGACACGTCGTAGCCGGCGTCGACCAGTCGCGATCGAAGGGTGTCGAGGTAGCTCGCTCCGACCAGGGGCGCGATATCGTCGAGGGTTTCGCCGGGCGGCTGCAATGCGACGTGCAACTCGAGCTGGAAGCCGGTCGGAGCCGGCGCGGGCAGGCCGCTCAGCGGGTAGTTCAACAGGAGCTCGCGACGGCCGAGCCCCAGAGGCAGTGGCACACCGTGCAGGCGACGCACGAGTGACTCGAAGTCGCCGTTCGGCCCGGTCGCAAATCGCCAGAAGTAGTACACGGGGAGCGTGACGTCGCCGCCCGCGCCCCAGGCGAGATCCATGCTGGTTCTCGCGTCGCCCGGATCCTTACCGAGCCCGGCGTCGCGACCCGCCGCGAAGACCGGGACGACACAGCCGAGATACCGGTGGTTCGGTTCGAGTCGCCGCGAACTGACAAGCCGCGACAGGCTGCGCGCCGGATCGGACGGCACGGTGTCTGCGTCGAGCAGCTGGCCGTGCGCCCACATCCACGACTCCGCGGGGTTCGGGAGCTGCGCGGAGTCGACCGTCAGCTGCGTGCCTACGGGCGAAGCGGAAAGCGGGTCGGCCTTCAGCGCGGTCTCATCGATGACCGCCAGCGTGATCCAGGGCAGTACCGGGCCCTGCGCGGGGGTTCGACTGAACATCCACGGCAGGTCTGGGGAGTCGAATTCGATTGCCGCCAGGTAGTTCGGCTCTGCGGTGGTGAGGCCATTTTGAGGCGTGCACTTGATGACCTGGCGCGACGGGATGCCGATGACATCGCCCGGTGTCATCATGTCCACCTGGTGCTTGATCGCGGTCTCGCCGGAGACGGCGACGGTGACGCCCGTCTGGGCATCGGCGTCGGCCATGAAGCCCCGGTGGATCATCGAGGCGAAGGTGAACTCTGCGTCTGTCATCAGGCGAACGCTCGCAACTCGAAGTCGGCGACAGCAACCCGGTCTGCCGAGATCCTGGTCGACGCGATCATCGCCGACGCAGCTCCCCTGCTGACCACCGCGCCGGTCGCAGCGTCGGCGACCGACCAGCTCGGCGGCGACACGGCGATCTTCGCGGGCAGCACCCGAGCGGAGACCGAGGGATGCGCGCGGCCGGCCGCCCCGAGGCTTGCCCACCCGAGAGCCGCGGCATCCAGCGCTCGGAAGCCGTGGAGCAACAGCACGCCGTTCGAGCCCTCGCCGAGGCTCTCCTCGTAGATCACGGTGCCTGTCACGGCGTCGTTCACCTGCCACGCACTTCCCTGCAGGACTCCACCGGCGTCGAAGGGCAAGAACGCGGGCTTCGACAGGCGATCCTCGTCGCTCAACTGGAAGAACTGCGAGGTCGCGAAGAGCTCCTGTGCTGGTGTGACCACGCCGCCGGTTGCCGTGATCGCGACCGTGACGGGATCGGACGACGTGACAGCGTTCGCGCCGAATTTCGCGAGCGCGATGTCGAGCGGCGCCGCAGTCTGCGTGAGGCGCAGCACCCCGAGCGGGTGCAGGGCATCCGTGCCCGAGCGCAGCTGGACGGTCCCACCATCCGCCGCGGGCAGCACGTGCGTCCACACGGCATCCGCGCTGAGGGCATCGTGCACTTTGTCTGCCACATTGACCGGCGGGCCGAGCTCGGGCGTCTCGTCCGTGCCCCACGACAGGTCGATGGTCCCCGAGATCGAGAAGAACAGGATGTCGATACTCGCGTGGGCATGCGCGTGCCAGAGCCCGGGCCCCTCCAGCATGACGTCGATGCTGATCGAGCAGATGTCGTCGCCACCGACGGTGAGCTGGAACTCGCCGGAGATCGAGATGCTGAAATACAGCTTCGGTTCTGTACGGATGAGTGCGTCGAGGCTCAGGTGCCCCTTCGCGCCGATCGGACCGAGGCTCGCCTCCATGTAGATGCCGGCGCCGAACTGCAGCGAGCTGGCGGTTATCGCGAAATACGCCTCCGCCCAGATGCTGAGGATCGGGCTCGGCGAAAGCGAGATACTCAGCCGACGGATGTTCGCGAGATCCGGCGGCGGAGTGAACAACGGGTTGAATCCGCCCGCCGTAAAGACGAAGCTTTCGGAGCCGGCTCGCAGCGCGATGTCGCCGGCCACATCAAACATCCCGATCCGCGACTTTGCAAGAGACGCGTCGAACGAGACGTCGCCGGTCGTGAGGTTGATGATTCCGGCGAAGTCGGCCTGAAGATAGACGATCGGAACGTCGGGATCCGGCACGGCAATCTGGAATTCGCCGATGATTACGACCACGACGGGGTTGGGGAACGTGAAGACGATGCCGGCGGTCATCCTGACGATCGAGATCGGGCGACCCCAGCCGAGCTCAAGGATCGGCCCAACCACATACTGGTCGGATTTTGCCGGGAAGACGGCGGCAACGGCCGCGAGGATCTCATCGGCTCGCGCCACGAGGTCCTCGGGAATCAGGACATCCTTTGCACGGCCATCGCGCACGAGACCCCGCAACGACGGGGTGTCTACGGTGCGGTTGAGTCCGAAGACGCCGCCGACCGCGTTGAGCGTCAGCCCGAGGAAGATCTCGATCGCGGGTGCGAACTCGACAGACATGATGACGATGAACGACAGCTCGCCGTTCACCTCCTCGATGATCCCGAACGCCTGGATGGAGAGCTCCAGCGGCCCGAGCACGAGTGCCAGCTCGAGTGCGCCGGCGATCTGTCCGTTGCCGATCCGCAGGAACCCGCCGCCCTTGACGACATCCGCATCGATCTCGACGCCGATGCCGGTCGGCGTCGCGAAACTCGGCGCCTGCAGGTCGAGGATCCCGAGGTTGCCGCTGCCATCGGTAGTCAGCGCGAGCGGCAGGCTGACCCCGAAGCCCTCGACCGTGATGGTGAGCGGACCGAGCGCGACGACCACAGTCCCCGTCGCCGAAATTGGGAACTTGGCGCCCTGGACGTCGATGGCCGTGACGAGGCTATGCAGGGTGACCCCCGGCAGGTGCACGACATCCGGCCACGACATGCTGAATCCGACGCCGCCATCGAAGTGCAGGCCAGCGGAATCCAGCCGGAACAGGAGCTTTCCCTTCAGGCTCACCCCGTTCGACGGCAGGAAGATGCCGAGGAGCGGCCCGACTGCCGACTGCGGAATCGCGAGCTCGAACCCGGTGACGCCGAACCGGGCATCCCACGATGTCGGCGAGACCGAGACCTCGAAGACCGGCTGCTGCAGGCTGAGATGGATGCCACCATCCGACCCGACCATGAAGGTGCGGGGCGTCTGCGCGCTCAGCGTCAGGGTCGGCGGGGTGTCGCTCATGACTTTCACCGCCCCGAAGCTCGTCATGGCGATGACGGCCTCGAGGTTCGCCGGAGTCACAGCGAGCTGGAGCGCCGTGCCGATGCTGATGGGGGCGGCGACCGCATCGATAGTGAGGACGGCCGCGGTGAATTTCGGAGGCAGGTCAGCTGTCCCGATGAAGTCGAGCGCGAGCTTCACCGGCGTGTCATAGGTGTCGGCCGCGAGCTTCAGCACCAGCCGCTGCAGCACGATCGCATCCGCCCCGAAGGCTGTTGTGATCGCCGCGCTCGGGGGCGACTTTTGCCCGAGCGCGACCGATGACATCGAGACGACGCGCGGTCCCGTGAGAATCCCCGCGACCGAAAGCGTGCTCTCGCGACGAAGCTCCTGGTAAAGCTTCCAGACATAGCTGAACGGGTGCGCGATCGCGTCGGACACGGCGCTCAGGATGCTCGTGCCGGGGCCGACGAAGCCGGTCGCGGCGAGCGCCGACCAGAGCGCCGTGCTCCCCTCGCGGAGTGCCCGGTCGACGGCAACCGTGACGAGCTGGCCGATCACATCGCCGTTCGGCAAGGATGGCGCGAGTTGCAGATGCGAGGGATCGAGCTTCGGTGCGCTCTCGATCTGGCCGGAAACCACGGTCCAGAGGTCGGTGACCGGGCCGATCAGTGACGCATAGTCCGGATCACTGCTCTCGAGCACCGCAAGCAGCTTGGGCAGGTCTGCCGAGAGTTTCGAGACGTTCGCGGACTGCGCCGTGAGGAAGGCCTGCAGTTGATCGACTCCTGGATCATCGAGGCCGACCCCGCGGAGCGCGGCGAGCAGCTTGTCGGGATCGGAGACGAGGGTCTCGAACTGGTCGACGACGCGCAGCAGAAAGGCGACGATCGCGCCGTCGAGAGAGGTGGCTGCCGCGGACGAATCAGTCACGGCTGCACGCAGCAATTACATCGAAAGTAGTGAAACCCATTCCCAGGGGTCCCCTTTGACGTTGTGACGCCTTACGCGCGTTTCTCGCGCACGCACAGTGAATCCGGGCGACATGGTACGCCCGTTCTACCCAGACCCGCCATAGCCAATTTGGCTGGTTGGCGACGTCCCCTGCTGGTCGAATAGCACGCCCGAGCTTGCGAGGACGAGCGTTATCGAGACCAACCCGCGAATAACCTGGCCCGTGCGGACGTACCCCGTTTGCCTGGTCTCGATAACGCCGGGCTACGCCGCGGCTACTCGACCAACGACAAGGCCGGGCTACGCCGCGGCTACTCGACCAACGACAAGGCCGCGCGGCGCCGGCTTCGACAGGCTCAACCGACGATAACCATTAGAGCTTTTCGATGGGCGCGATCTTGATCAGCAGGCGCTTGCGCCCGGCGGTGTCGAACTGCACCTCGGCGACCGCCTTCGGCGCGACGCCGGTGACTGCGGTTACCCGGCCATCCCCGAAGTCGGAGTGACGGATGCGGTCGCCGACCGCGAGCGCCAGGTCGCCGTTGTCGCGCACCTTGCCCGTGACCGCGCTCGTCCACTCGGTCTTCTGCCTCGGCGGGGCTGGCGGCAGCTGCGAGACGGAATCGCGGAAACTGAAACCGCCCTCTCGCCGGGCGTTGAGCGCACGGGGCTGGGTTCCACCGCGGCTCGTCGCGTCGCCGGGCGATTGCTTCCACTCGATGAGATCGGCCGGGATCTCCTGCAGGTAGCGGCTCGGCATCGCAACAGCGACCTCCCCGTACTGCGCACGCGTCATGGCGAGCGACAGGTACAGGCGCCGGCGCGCACGCGTGATGCCCACGTAGAACAGGCGTCGCTCTTCAGCCGGGCCGCCGACCTCGCCCGCCGACATCTGGTGCGGAAGCAGCCCCTCCTCGACGCCGGTGAGAAACACCGCCTCGTATTCGAGGCCCTTGGCGGTGTGCAGGGTCATCAGCGAGACGGTGCCGGACGAGTCATCCAGGTCGTCGGCCGCCGCGACCAGCGATACCTCGGTGAGGAAGTCGAGCAGCGTGCCGTCCGGGTTGTTCTTCTGGAACTCCTTGGTGACGGAGACGAGCTCTTCGACGTTCTCCGCCCGAGCTTCGTCTTGCGCGTCGCCCGTTGCTCGCAGCGCCTCCACGAACTTCGTGCGGTTCAAGAGCTCGATGAGGACGTCGCCGGGCCCGGCCGGCCGCAGCTGGTCGAGGGATGCTCGCGCTCCGACCTCGTCGAGGATCTCAGCCAGCTCGCTGATCGCCGCAGTCACCTTCGCCCCGAGCCCGAGGCCGCTCGCGGAACCGAGGGCCTCGCGCAGCGTGATGTCGTTGTTGTCGGCGAACGACTGCAGCGCGGCCTCCGTCACCTGCCCGATGCCGCGCTTCGGCACATTCATGATGCGGCGAAGAGCGAGTGGATCCGCCGGGTTCGCGACCGTGATCAGGTAGGCCATCGCATCCTTGATCTCGGCTCGCTCGTAGAACTTGGTGCCGCCGAGAACCCGGTACGGCAGGGCGGCGCGGATGAAGATCTCTTCCAGCGCCCTCGTCTGCGCGTTGGTGCGGTAGAACACCGCGATGTCTTTGTACGCAACGCCCTCGTCGTGAAGCTTCTGGATCTCATCCGCGACGAACTGCGCCTCGTCGTGCCCCGAGTAGCCGGTGAACCCGACGATCTTCTCCCCCGAGCCGATATCGGTGAAGAGCTTCTTGTCTTTGCGATCGAAGTTGTTCGAGATCACGGAGTTCGCCGCATCGAGGATGTTCTGCGTCGAGCGGTAATTCTGCTCGAGCAGGATCACCTTCGAGTTCGGGAAGTCTCGCTCGAACTCGACGATGTTGCGGATATCTGCGCCGCGGAACGCGTAGATCGACTGGTCGGAGTCACCGACCACCGTGAGCGACGCCCCGGGGATGCGCCCGAGCGGGTCACGGAAGGAGCGCTGGTAGCTTAGCTCTGCTTCGAGCTCATCGGCGACGCCGGTCGGCACTTCGCGAGTGAGCTCGCGGATGAGCGCGTACTGCGCGTGGTTCGTGTCCTGGTATTCGTCGACGAGGATGTGCCTGAACCGACGCTGGTAGAGGGCGGCAACCCTCGGGAACGCACGGAACAGGTAGACGGTCTGCGCAATCAGGTCGTCGAAGTCGAAGGCGTTGGCTCGGGTGAGCGCCTGGCTGTATCGACGGAAGATCTCGACGAAGCCTGCCTCGTTGGGGTCATTGAAGTTGGCGTTGCGGGCGTAGGCCTCGACATCCGTCAGCTCGTTCTTCGCCTTGGAGATCTTGCCGAGCACGGTGCCGACGGTGAAGCCGAGGGTGTCGGCGTCGAGCTCTTTGATGATGCGCTTGACCAGCGCGCGCGAATCTGCCGAGTCGTAGATCGTGAAGCTCTTGGTGAACCCGAAGTTCTCCGCCTCGCGGCGGAGGATTCGCACGCACGCGGAGTGGAACGTCGAGATCCACATGCCCTGCGCGGCCTCCCTGCCGATGAGTGCGCCGACGCGGTCGCGCATCTCGGCCGCGGCCTTGTTGGTGAACGTGATCGCGAGGATCTGGCTCGGCCACGCCTCCTTCGTCTGCAGGAGACCGGCGATGCGGCGGGTGAGGACGCTGGTCTTTCCCGACCCTGCGCCAGCGACGATGAGCAGCGACTGGCCCCGGTAGAGCACTGCCTCGCGCTGCTGCGGGTTCAGCCCCGCGAGCAATTTGTCGTCTGGAGCGGGATGCTCGCCAGCGCCACGACCACCGGTGGATGCTGGGGGCTCAAAGCCATCGAGAACGAACGTCATAACGGCCACAAGTCTAGGCGGCACCACCGATGCCCGCCCCGGCCGTCCACAGGTGCGTGCGCTCTGAGCGCAGCGCGGGACCGGGGCTCAGAGCGCCGTGCGCGCCTGGATGGCCAGGTCCGGCTGGTCGGCGAATACGCCGTCGACACCGGAGCGCATCAGAAGCTGGAATTCGCGCATCCAGTCGCCGTGTTCCCTGCCCCGGACGCCCCGGCGCAGGCTCTTCGGGAGGAACCGGTTCTCGGCCCGCAGCGTCCACGTGTATGCCTCGAGCCCGAAGTCACGGATGCGCGGCACGAGGTCCGTCGTGCCGAGGGTGTGGTCGTGCTTCCCGGCGAGGACGAGGCTCTTGTCGACGCTCACGCCGTCGACCTCGGATGCCAGCCTCGACAACCCCCTGTCGGTCAGGTAGTCGGAGAATGGTCGCGCTTCCGACCCGTTGCGGGCGATCTCGTCTGCCGGGACTCCCTCGGCTTCGGCGAGGAACACGAACCGGCCGAGCACGTCCCTGCCCTGCACCTGGCGAAGCACGGTCTGCTCGAATGACTCGACGATCAGGTTGTCCGGTTGCGCCCATCCCGCGATCCCGGTCGCGAATCGCTCGTCGAGAGGCAGCCCGATCGACTCGAAATACGTCGCGTGCTTCAGCTCGGCGACCATGGTCACCGGTC
>DASYEE010000028.1:0-4244 GCA_036499165.1 Galbitalea sp.
GGCGTCTCGACCATCAGCCGCAGCGATGTCTCCAGCCCTTCGAGTCACGCCTCCCGCTTGCGCAACGGGTCGACCCCGAACGCGCCGAGCTCGGCCTCGCTGGAGGACTCGCCACTGCCGAAGTCGACCCGGCCGTTGGACACGAGGTCGAGCATGCTGACCCGCTCCGCAGTCCGCGCCGGATGGTTGAACTGCGGCGCGGTGAGGATGATGCCGTGGCCGAGGCGCATGTTCTTGGTCCGCTGGCTGCACGCGGCGAGGAACACCTCCGGCGCGGAGGAGTGGCTGTACTCCTCCAAGAAGTGATGCTCGACCTCCCACACGTACTGGATGCCGAGCTTGTCCGCGAATTCCACCTGTTCGAGCGCGTTCTGGATCAGCGTGTGCTCGGTGCTCGCGTCCCAGGGACGGCCGATCTGGTGCTCGTAGAAGATGCCGAACTTCATGGACAACATGTAAACACCCGTGTATACATATGTCAATGGTGAGGAGCCCACTGGCGAAGGCACCCGTGCGGACGAAGTCACATGCCGCAGTCCGGCTGCCGCGGGCGGAGCGGCGCGAGCAGATCGTGCAGGCGGCCGCGCGCGCGTTCCTCAACGCCGGCTACGAGAAGACGTCGATGGAGGATGTGGCCCAGGCCGCGGGGGTGACGCGCCTCATCGTCTACCGCATCTTCGAATCCAAGGAGGCGCTGTACCTCGCGGTGCTGACGACCGTCATCGACGACATCGCGTTGCGTTTCATCGACCGCGAGCAGATCCAGGCTGCGCCTCGTGAATCCGTCGCGGTGAACCTCCTCGGCGCCGCACGCGCGCATCCGGACGGGTTCCGCCTGCTGTGGCGGCACGCTTCCAACCAGGCTGAGTTCAGCGAGCTGTTCGGGATGTTCAAGGCTGCTGCGACCGAGTACGGCATGGCGCTGATCGCGGCTGCGATCACGGATCCGACGATGCAGCGCTGGGCGGCGGCGTCGTTGGTGAGCCACCTCTACGAGAGCATCTGCCTGTGGCTCGATCGCGGCGACGCGGCGCGAGATGAGCAGTTCTTGTTGATGCTGACCGAAGGCGTGAAGGAGATGGTCAGGCGCTGGGCCGCGCTGGCATGAGTAGCCCTATGTCAAGCCGCGTCGGTTTTGAGGCGTTGAAACGCGCCGTGTCGGTCGGGGTCGTAGGCGATGTTGTCCTGCCAGCAGCGCCAGATGATGTGGGTCCAGCTGCGGGCGAGGATGCGTTCGGCGTGGGGGTGGGTTTTGCCGCTGGCGCGGAGTTGTTGGTAGCGGTGAGCGGCCCATTCGTTGCCTCGCCAGCTGTCGCCGGCAAAGTCGCAGATCGCCTCTCTGAGTTTGGTGTCGCTGGCCCAGCGGAACGTGACCACGCGGTGTCGTCCGCTGGCTCGTGTGGATGGGGCGACGCCCGCGAGGCAGCACAACGACTCGGGGTCGGGGAATCGGGCTCTGCAGTCGCCGATCTCGGCGAGCAGCGTGGCGGCGCGAACGGTGGCGCAGCGTGGCAGCGACCGGAAGATGTGCGCGTCGGGGTGGGCGTCGAGGAGGTCGGTGAGGCGGGTGTTGAGTTCGTCGATCTGCACTCGCAGGGTCTTGAGCACGTTGACGTACGCGAGGGCGATTGCTCCGCGTGCGTCGCCGTCGTCGCCGGTGATTCCAACGGGCGCGTTCAACAGCCGGACATGGAGTTCTCCAGCGGTCTTGCGGCCGCTGTAGCCGTTGGCGCGCAGCCATGCGTCGAGTCGTTTCTCGGACAGCCAGCTCGCCTTGGTCGCGGATGGGAACCGCTCGAGGAACCGCAACGAGATCGGGCTGTCGATGTCTCTGAACAGGCCGACCGCCCCGGGGAACACGATCCGCAAGTGCGCACGCAGTTGGTTGGCGACTGCGACGCGGGTCTCGACCAGGTCCTTGCGGGCACGCACATGGGTTCGCAACGTCACCGTTGCGGGCGAGTCCGGTTCCAGCGATCGCCAACGGTGGCCGTCGGTGCGCAAGCAATCGGCGAGCACGTACGCGTCGGAACGGTCCGACTTGTTGCCCGACGTTCCATAGCGTTCGCGCAGCGCTTTGACCGACCGCGACGACACGACTACCACCTCCAACCCGGCTTCGAGCAGCGCGTCGACGACCGGGCCGTCCGGACGTTCGATCGCGACCCGCGACGCGCCTGCCGCCTGGATTCGTCGACACATCTCGACCAGTCCCTTGCCGGTGTGTTCAATGTCGAACTCGGTCACCGGTGTGCCTCGTTCATTGACGACACACACGGCGTGACCGTCCATCGCCCAGTCCACACCGGCATAACCAATCATGGAATCATTCATCTCAGCCTCCTTGCTGTTACCGCAGTTAGGAAGCACCCGGTGGTTCAGGACGTGTCTGCCGGTCGCTCACTGATCGGCGCTCTGGGGCGCTCAGCCCTATTGCCAGTCGACACGCCCTGGACCGCCGGACCTCGCAGAACTCATGATGGCGGTCAAACCGCAAGCGACGCAGGCGATGACCCGACGGGAACCAGGGAGTGCATCGACAGCTTCACAGCCACCGACAGAGAGATGGTGCACCAGTGAGCCGCGCCGACCAGTTCGTGGAGCACGACGAGGTGACCGCGGCACGGTGGAGCAAGTTCGGTGCGTGGGGTCGGGTGTACTACCCGGTGCTGCTCGGCATCACCGTCGAGGAGGTGCGCGTCGACTACTGCCGGATGCGCCTCGCCTACCGACCCGAGCTGGAGCAACCGGCCGGTCTCGTCCACGGTGGGGCCATCGCGTCCTTGTTGGACACCGTCGTGGTGCCTGCGGTCGGTGCTGCGTATCCGCGCGATGCGCGCTTCTCGACGATCGACATGCACGTCCAGTTCATGAGCGCCGTGAAGGAGTGCGATGTCGTCGCCGAGGGCTGGGTCGTGCGCCGCGGCCGGTCGATCGTGTTCTGCGAATCGGAGGCCGTGACCGAATCCCCGGCCCGCGTCGTCGCTCGCAGCGTCCTTACCTACAGCGTGACGACCTGAGTCGCTACGGTGGGCGTCGTGCCTGCTGCCGGTTCCACGCTCTCTGAGTCCGCGTCCAAATCTCTGCTGCGGTCGTTCGGCGTTCCGATCGCCGACGAGCGCGAGGTCACGGATGCAGAGGCGGCCGCAGCCGCCGCGGACGAGCTCGGGTACCCCGTCGTGGTCAAGCTGTGTGGCGATTCGATCGCTCACAAGACGGAACGAGGCCTGGTCAAGCTGCGCCTGACCGACGCCGCTGCTGTGCGCGCGGCCGCAGCGGAGCTGTTGGGCAAAGCGGCCGTGGACGACGGCGCGGTGTCGTTGCTCGTCGCGCCGATGATCTCCGGCAACCGCGAGTTGATCGCCGGCCTGCTGCGCGACGCGCAGTTCGGTGCGACCGTGATGCTCGGCATCGGTGGCGTGCTCGCCGAGGCGATCGCCGATGTGGTCTTCCGTCCGGCCCCGCTCAGCCGCCTCGAAGCGGCGGAGATGATCGATCAGCTCGCGACCCAGAAGTTGCTCGGCCCGTTCCGCGGTGAGGCCGCGGTCGATCGGGAGCGGCTGATCGATGTGATCGTCGGTTTGGGCGCGATCGCCGAGGACCGCGCCGACGTGGCGAGCATCGATGTCAACCCGCTCATCGTCCAAGCCGATGGGCGACCGATCGCGGTCGATGCGCTGGTCGAGCTGGGACCGGGGGCTGATCGGGCCATCGCGCCAACGCACACGCCGCCGACTCGCGAGCAGTTCGACGCGTTGTTCAACCCGCGGGGCGTGCTCGTAGCCGGCGCGTCCACTCATCCCGGCAAGTTCGGGTTCGTGTCCTTGCACAACATCCTCGCGTCGGGTTACACGGGCAAGGTGTTCGGGACCAACCTGCACGGCGAGGAGGTGCTCGGGATCCAGACAGTTGCCGATGTCGACGACTTGCCGAGTGGCGAGATCGACCTCGTCTTCGTGTGCACGCCGGCGTCTGCGAACCCGACGCTGCTGCGCGCCTGCGCCGCGAAAGGCATCAAGGCGGCCTTCCTCACCAGCGCGGGGTACGGCGAGGCGGGCGAGGAGGGGCGCCGCGCCGAAGCGGATCTCGTCGCCCTCGGCCATCAGCTCGGGATCTTGATCGCGGGCCCCAACGGACAAGGCGTCGTCAGCACGCCCGTGAAGCTCTGCGCGCAGATCGTCGCCCCCTACCCTCCGACGGGGCGGATCGGTGTCGCCAGCCAGAGCGGCAACTTCGTCAGCAGC
>DASYEE010000029.1:0-3993 GCA_036499165.1 Galbitalea sp.
GGATTCCCTCCTGCCCGTCATACCTGGTGTTCGCTGGCCGGGTCTTGGCGAGGCGCTCACGTGCTCGCAGCGTAGAAAGCTCGTCCCAGGTGAAATCCTCCGTAAACCAGCCGGTCAGTGTCTCACCTTCGATGGTCTTGATCGTGCGACGGTCCGCGAATTCCGCCCGGGACGCGACATCCGTCGTCCCGGAAATCTCGTTCTCGTGGCGGATCACCAGAACTCCGTCACGGGTCGGCACGAGGTCCGGCTCCACGGCATCCGCGCCTTGGGCCAGGGCGAGTTCGTAGGCCGCGCGAGTGTGCTCCGGGCGGTAGCCACTCGCGCCGCGGTGGGCAATCACGATCGGACGGGTCGACACAGCGAAAACGCTACGGCAATACAAATACAATTCAGTGCATGAAGACGTGCGTGGGGTGCGGGGCGCAGCTGGATCCCACCTGGAAGTACTGCATTCACTGCGGCCTGGCGGTGTCGCTGCGCGAACTTGTTCCCGCGGGAACTGCTGCGCCCGCGGGCGCGTCGCACTCGAGCGAGCGACAGGATGAAACACCACACCCCAAGTCGGGACGCGCGGGCAACATCGCCCTCCTCATCGGCGGCATCACGGCGTTCCTGATCGCGGTCGCGTTGACGGCGATCGCCATCGCGTACGCCGTCGGCGCGCTGAAGTAGTCGTGCCCGTTTTTCGCCGACGATGACAGCCTGGCGCGAACCGACCCGCGACATCCCTCTGCGCTGGGGCACCTACCGCGAGCGATACCTGACCGGCCTGGGGTTCATCACGGGCGGACTCATCGTGCTCGCCGGCAGCAATACGTACACGCTCACGTTCCTGCTGGTTGGCACCGTCACGCATGTCGCGGGCTGGTTCATCCTGCCGGCTCGCCCCGCACGACGCGTCTGGGTCGCCTGGCCGAGCCTCATCTGCGTCTGGCTGCTGCTGACCGGGCCGCAGATCCTCTTCGCAATGGTGCTTCCGCTGCTGGGCTGGCTGGTCGTTCGCCAGCGACCGGTGCGCAGCTACGTCGTGCTGATAGTGCCCGTTGCGGTCGGCATCTGGCTGGCTGGCACCGTCAACGGTCCGACCTGGGTTGCCGCCGGCATCGACGGAAGTCACGCCGAACCGTACGCTTTCGCGATCGAGGGTATTGCGGTGATCGCTTCCGCATGGGCGGCGAGGGCCCTCGCCACCACGAAGCGACCGCGGCCCCGTCCCACCGTCGTGACTCCGCCGCCACCCCAGTTGATCGACCCGCCCGAGCCAAGGCGAAGGTAACCGAGGACGAAATGCCACACGCCGCGGAACTCTCGTCGACACTAGGGCGTGTTGCAATCCATCCTCGGTTGCGTCGGCACCACCCCACGCATCGCTCCCCACGCCACGCCGATCACTGGGCGTTCACCGATATATATCGACGGTCGTACTATGGTCGGCCCATGAGCACACAGGAGATGCGCGAGCCGACGTTCTTCGTTTTGGCATCGCTGGCAGATGGCCGTAAACACGGCTACGGGATCATCAAGGATGCCGAGGAGCTGTCGGACGGCCGGGTCCGTCTCAAGGTCGGCACCCTCTACGCGGCCCTGGAGCGCCTCACCGCCGAGGGACTCGTCGAGGCCGCAGGCGACGAGGTAGTCGATGGCCGGGCGAGACGCTACTTCGTGCTCACCGATTCCGGAACGGCATCCCTCGCGGCAGAGGCCGAGCGCCAGGCACTCAACGCAGCGCGAGCCCGCGCCCGGCTCACCCAGCGCGCGGCGAAATCGGCTGTCACGACACCGAAGGCGGCAACAGCATGAGCGCTCCACTCGAGCAGAAGTACCGCCGGGCCCTGCGCTGGTACCCGAAGCGCTGGCGCGCCGAGAACGAGGATGTCGTCGTCGGCACCCTCCTGGACGTCGCCGGGGAGCGCGGCGAGCGCACTCCCACGCGAACAGATCTGCGAAGCCTTCACCTTCACGGCCTGGCCGCCCGCTTCGGCTTCCTCGACCGCATCCTCACCCGCGCGATCCGAGACCGCGTCTCCGCGATCGCCCTCGGTACCGGGTTCGCACTCTCTGCGTGGGCCGCCTTCTTCGAGGTCAGGAACGCTCGCGGTCTCGACCGTTTTTCGAGCCTATCTGCGCACGGCACGACAACCACGTTCGGTCCATTTGTGAGCCTCGCGATCATCCTCTACCTGACCTGGCTGCTGGCGTTCGGCGCATCATTTCTGGGCAGGCCATGGTTGCTGCGTCTGCTGCTGGTCGCCACGATCCCTGCGGCCATCGTGGCGCGCGTGGTGAGCGAACAGCTGGGCATGAGTCTTTTTCCGTCGACGACGACGGTGCTGCTGCTCGAGATTTTCGCGTTGTTCGCCGTGCTGGGAACCCCGAGGCCGACCGCTCGCTGGCGAGTCTGGATCGGACTGAGCGCGGCAGTCGCAATCGCCTTGATCACCTGGGTGCTGCGCGGAACCTTCGGCTTCCTCGTCACCGGGGACAACTTCGCCTACTTCGGGCGGTATTTCTTCTTCGAGGCCGGCCCGATCGGCGGCGTCATTTCCGGGTTCTGCGCAGGCGGCGCAGGCGTCGCCATCCTGTGCCTCGTGCTACAACGGTGGACCTGGGCTGCGGTCGTCACCATTTCGATGCTGCCGTGGTTCGCCCTCTACGTCAGCCGAGACCCGGGCGACTTCGTGTTCTGGACTGCTGCCGCCATAGTCGTCGCTGTCCTCGCAATAGCGATCACTCTCCGAGCGCGGGGTTTGCGCCTCCGCATCACACTCACCCGCGACTGACCAGCAACACCCGACGCACTGCAACTCGTGCAATCGAGGACGGATTGCAACACGCTGCGTCATCCGGTCAATCAACTCGGCGAGTTGCAACTCGTCCTCGGTTAGCAGAGCCGCAATTACTCACTGCATCGCTAACGGACGGACTGCCAGCACCCGAATCCCGCGCTGAGCGTCGGGAGCGCTTATTTTCTCGCGAGTTATGACGGGCTTGGGCGCGGCGACGAAGGAGCAGCTCCCAAGCTCGTCATTGTCTGAGCTGAAAATAAATGCTCCCGACGCTCAGCGCCGCGCAATAGCTACTCCCACTCGATCGTCCCCGGCGGCTTCGACGTGACGTCGAGCACCACACGGTTGACGCCCGGCACCTCGTTGGTGATGCGGTTCGAGATGCGCACGAGCACGTCGTACGGCAGCCGCGTCCAGTCTGCGGTCATCGCATCCTCCGAAGACACGGGTCGCAGGACGATCGGATGCCCGTATGTGCGCCCGTCACCCTGGACTCCGACCGAGCGCACATCGGCGAGCAGGACGACGGGGCACTGCCAGATCTCGGTGTCGAGGCCGGCGGCGGTCAGTTCTGCGCGGACGATCGAGTCTGCCGACCGCAGCAATTCCAAGCGCTCACGCGTGACCTCGCCGACGATCCGGATGCCGAGGCCGGGCCCCGGGAACGGCTGGCGGCCGACGATGACCTCGGGCAGCCCGAGCTCCCGACCGATTGCGCGCACCTCATCTTTGAACAGGGTCCGAAGCGGCTCGACGAGCTTGAACTGCAGGTCTTCCGGCAGACCGCCGACGTTGTGGTGGCTCTTGATGTTGGCGGTGCCGGTTCCCCCGCCACTCTCCACGACATCCGGGTAGAGCGTGCCCTGCACGAGGAAGTCGATGGTCGAGCCATCCCCCTGTGCTTCGAGCACGAGTGCCTCCGCCGCGTTCTCGAACGAGCGGATGAACTCTCGGCCGATGATCTTGCGCTTGGCTTCAGGGTCCGTGACCCCGGCGAGCGCGTCGAGGAACTGGTCGACGGCATCGATGGTCACGAGCCGCACCCCGGTCGACGCGACGTAGTCCTCTTCGACCTGGCGGCGCTCATCCTGCCGGAGCAGTCCGTGGTCGACGAAGATGCAGGTGAGCTGGTCGCCGACGGCTATGTGCACGATCGCGGCGGCAACGGCGGAGTCGACACCACCGGAGAGTGCGCAGATCACAC
>DASYEE010000030.1:0-15601 GCA_036499165.1 Galbitalea sp.
CTCCTCGCTGCGGCATCCCTGGCGCTTACGGGGTGCAGCTCGAGCGGCACCCCGGCAAAGTCGGCGTCGTCGAACAACAAGACCCTTCAGATCGCATACATGTCGTTCGCAGTCGCCAACAGCTATGACGCTCCGATGCTCGCCGCAGCGCAAGCGGAAGCCGCGGACTCGAACGCCAAGCTGACCGTCTTCGACGCCAACAACGACCCGCAGGCGCAGTTCACGCAGCTGCAGAACGCGATCACCTCCGGCAAGTACCAGGGCATCATCACGCAGCCCATCCTCGGTACCGGGCTCACGAGCCTCGTCACCCAGGCAATCGCCAAGGGGATCAAGGTCGTGAACATCGACCAGATCCTCGGTGCGGACCTGTCGACAGATAAGCCCCAGGTGAAGGGCCTGTCCGCGAACGTGACCTTCGTGCCGACCACGATCGGTCGGCAGCTCGGTGAGCAGGTCGTTGCGGCGTGCGCAGCGAAGAACCTCGACCCGTGCAACGTCGGATACCTCTACGACATCAAGGCGTCGAGCCTCGACGTCGCTATCCACCAGGCCTTCGTGACCGCCACCCAGGGCACCTCCTCGATCAAGGTCGTTGCCGAAGGCCAGGACTTCTTCACCCCGGCGACCGGGCTCACCGCAGTGCAGAACATGTTGCAGTCGCACCCTGAGATCAACCTGATCGCGGGATCGGACCAGGGCCTCGAGGGCGCGATCTCGGCGCTCGCCGCCGCGAAGAAGACCGGCAAGGTCGAGCTCGTCGGGTTCGGTGCGAGCGCCGCCGGTATTGCGGGTGTGCAGTCGGGCGCGATCTTCTCCGAGACCGCCCAGATGCCGGCATCCGAGGGTCGCCTTGGCGTGAAGGCCCTCGTCGCGGCCATCCGCACGGGCAAGAACAGCGGGGCGATCGACCCCGTGGCCTCGCTTCCCAACAACGGCGTTGTCACGGCCGACACGGCCAAGACGTTCACGTCGGAGTGGCCGGGATAACCGGGTCCGTTCATCCATCCGGTTCGACACGAAAGCCAACAGACATGCCTGCGTCGATCTCATCCGATCCCCACGTGCACCTGACCGATATCAGCAAAAGCTTCGGCGGCGTCAGAGTCCTCTCCGACGTCAACCTGACGATTGCGCGCGGCACGGTGCACGGGCTGGTTGGTGAGAACGGCGCAGGCAAGTCTTCGTTGAGCAAGATCATCGCGGGACTCCTGACCGCCGACTCCGGGCAGGTCCAGGTGAACGGCGAGACGGTGACGTTCCGGTCACCGCGCGAAGCCCTCGGCCACGGCATCGCGACGATCGCCCAGGAGCTTGCGCTGGTGCCCGGCCTCTCCGTCGCCGAGAACGTGTTCCTCGGTGCTGAACCACGAAGGGCCGGATTCATCCAGCGTCGCGTCCTGCGCGCGCGGTTCACCGTCCTCGCCAGCGAGGCAGGCTTCGATCTCAGGGCGGATGCCCGAGCTGGCTCGCTGCGCACCGCCGACCAGCAGAAGGTCGAGATCCTGCGGGCGCTGTCGCGCGGGGCAGACTTCATCATCATGGACGAGCCGACCGCGGCGCTCTCCCGCGAGGACGCGCAGCGCCTGCACGAGGTGGTGCGCTCGCTTGCGGCATCCGGCAAGACCGTGCTGCTGATCTCGCACTTCCTCTCGGAGGTGCTCTCGCTCGCCGACACCGTGACCATCCTGCGCGACGGCAAGATCGTGCGCACCGCCGCGAGCACTGACGAGACCGAGGGCTCCCTGATCGAGGGGATGCTCGGCCGCGCGCTCACGTCCGTCTTTCCGCAGAAGACGCCGCCGCCCGCGGATGCCGCTGCGGTGCTGTCGGTCAAAGATCTCACCGCCCCCGGGGTCGACGGTACCTCCTTCGAGATCGCAGCCGGCGAGATCGTGGGGCTGGCGGGCCTCGTCGGCGCAGGTCGGAGCGAACTTGCCCACGCGATCTTCGGCGGGTCCAGGCGGACGGCGGGCAGCATCCTGGTGGATGGCCGGGAGCTGACCGGCCGCTCGCCGTCGCACGCCCTGCGGCACGGCATCTTCCTGATCCCGGAGTCGCGCAAGGAGCAAGGGCTGCTGCTCCTGCGGCCCATCCGCGAGAACGTGACGCTCGCGAGTCTTCGGCTCTTCAGTCGCGGCAGCTGGATCCGATCGCGCCCGGAGCACGGCGAGACTCGCCGCGTGCTCGGTGAGGTCACGGTGCGGGGCGAAAGTATCGCGCGACCCGTGGCGTCCCTGTCGGGTGGCAACCAGCAGAAGGTCATGTTCGCACGCGGGATGCTGCACCGGCCGCGCGTGTTGATCGCGGACGAGCCAACCCGCGGAGTCGACGTCGGCTCACGCCGCGCGATCTACGACGTGCTCGTCGAGAACGCCAGGCAGGGGGTCGGGGTGCTCGTCATCTCATCGGACATCGAGGAGGTGCTGGGGCTCGCCCACCGCGTACTGGTGATCCGGCACGGGCGCGTCGTCGCCGAGCTGGCTGGCAGCCTCATGACCGAGGAGAACATCCTCACGGCGGCGTTCGCAGAACAGCCAGAGACAGGCCAATTACACGAGGTGGAGAGATGACCCAGAACATCCCGCAGTCGACCGCGCCCGCTGAGGCGGCCGGTATTCTGACCGGCAGGCGCCCGCGCTTCGCGAAGCCGCCGTCGTGGCGCTCAGTCGCCATCCTGATTCCGTTCATCGTGCTCTTCGTCGCGCTCTCGATCGGCAGCGGGCCGTTCCTGAACCCGGACAACCTGCTCAACATCCTCGACCAGCAGTCCGCGACCCTGATCATCGCTGCCGCGGGCACCCTGGTGTTGATCAGCGGCGGCATCGACCTCTCGGTCGGAGCGACCTACGCGCTCGCGGGCGTCGTCTCTGCCCAGGTCGCGCTCGCGCACGGGGTGGTGGTCGCGATCATCGTGACTCTCGGCGTCGGCATCGTTGTAGGGCTGGCCAATGGCGTGATCAGCACCCTGTTCCGCATCAATTCCCTCATTGCGACCCTTGCGATGTCGTTCGTCGTGAGCGGCATCGGCAGCAGCGTCTCCGGCGGCAACCTCATCGTGCTCACCAACCAGCCGAGCTTTGCTGCGATCGCGCAGACCAGCTTCCTGGATGTGCGCACCTCCGTCTGGATCGCGCTGGTGGTCGTGGTGGTGCTCGCCCTGCTTCTCGCCCGAACGACCAACGGTCGCTACCTCTATGCCGCGGGCGGCAACGCAGAAGCGTCGAGGCTCGCGGGCATCCGGGTGCACGGCGTTCGCATTCTCGCCTTCACCCTGAGCGGGGTGGCGGCATCCCTCGGCGGCATTATCGACACCTCGCGCGTGCTGAGCGCGCAGTCGTCGTCCGGCACCTCACTGACCTTCACGGTGCTCGCGGGGATCGTGGTCGGCGGCACGTCCATCCTTGGAGGCGAGGGCGCGATCTGGCGCACCGTCGTCGGTGTGCTGTTCATCGCCCTGGTCGGCAACGGGTTCGACCTGCTCGGCATCAATGCGCTCTACCAGCAGATCGCCCTTGGCGTGATCCTGCTTCTGGCCGTCGGGATCGACGCCTGGTCGCGCGTGCTGCGGCGCTAGCGCTGCCGCAGCCGCTGACCAGGGCGCCGGTCCGTCAGTTGCTTGCCGAACTCAGGAGACGCGGGCGTCCGTCGAGTTGATGTCGATCTGGCTGGTGATGAGCTCATCGGGCAGCTCGAGCGGGCGACGACCGTAGTAGCCCCGCGCCTTCCGCCAGAACAGGACAAGGGGAATGATGCCGATCACGAGCGCTCCGAACCCGATGATGATCACGATCGGTTCGCTCGTGAAGATCGCCTCGATGAAGATGAACACCATGAAGAGGGCGCCGATTCCCGGCCATAGCGCGATGAAGATGAAGTTCTTCACCGACTTGAAGAGCGACTTGCGATACGCGACGACGACCGCAATCGCCGCCAGGGCGTAGTAAAAGGCGATCTGGATGCCGATGGACGAGACGGCGTCCGACAGGATCTCGCCCACGCTTCCGATGAAGTTCGACCCGATGAAGAGGATGAGTGAGACCCCGGTGATGACGACGGTCGCGAACGCGGGCGTGCGCCACTTCTTGTGTGCGCGGCCGAAGATCAGCGGTAGCGTGTGGTCGCGTCCCATGGCGAAGAGCGACCGCGTGACCTGGATGAGCGTGGTCTCGAGGGTCGCGATGGTCGAGAGCGCGACGGCGATGATCAGGATCTTGCCGCCGATTCCCGGCCAGATGTAGTTGCCCAGGGTGGTCAGGATGTTCGCGTTGTCTTTGATCGCGCTCGAGGGCAGCAGCACCTGCACGCAAATCGTGAAGACCTCGAACAGCACGAAGACGAGGATGACGCCGATGATGCCGCCAAGGCCCGCCCACTTCTTGCCGTCTTTTGTTTCTTCGCTCAGGTTGGACGAGACATCCCAGCCCCAGTAGTAGAAGGCGGCAACGAGCGCAGCAGCGACAAATCCGCCGACGCCGCCGAAGTGACTGAATCCGAGCCAGCTCCAGTCGAACGAGGGCCCGGCGTGGTGGCCGGAAGATGCGTGGACGATGGCCAGCACCCCGAAGATCACGAGCAGAGCGACTTCGATGGTCGACATGATCCACTGCGCCCTGGCAGTGACCTGGACGCCGAAGAGAACCGCGGCCGCCATCACCAGGAACCAGATGGCTCCGACGACCGTGACCAGAACGGTGTTGTTGGATGCCTTTTCGCTGAACAGCGCAACCGTGGCCGAGCCAGCTGGCAGGGCGCCCGCGACCATGAAAATGGTGGCGGAGACCACGAGAGCCCAGCCGGCCATGAAGCCGAGAACAGGATGCAGCGCGCGGCCGACCCAGGAATAGGATGCTCCGGCGTTGACGTCCGCCCGGCCGAGGTAGGAGAAGGCCCACGCGATTCCGAGCATCGGGAGGCCGCACCAGAGCAGGGCGGCGGGGCTTGCGAGGCCGGCGGCGGCGATGATGACGGCCGTGGTGCCGGCGATCGAGTACGCCGGCGCGCTCCCGGCGACCGCCATGACGATCGATCCGGCGGCGCTGATGCCATCAGCCCGCAGCTCGTGATGCTCTTCGCGGACAGGGTCGACCTTGGTCATCAGAGGCTCCTTCGATACGGGTAGTAGCCAGAACCTAGCAGTGCGCCGGGCGCCGGAACAATACTTTTGCAACGATTTCAGTTGTGGATCGCCAATGAGAGGCCTCAACTCAGCACAGATTGCGCGAGCGTGCGACGAAAACCGTAGTTCCGCTCAGCGGATCATGCCGGGAAGGAATTCGTGGCGCATACGCTTTGGTTTGAGAACAAAGCCGAACGGAGCATCCTCATGGCCGACTTTCCCGCACCCGTCCCGGTGCAGTTCCAAGTGTCATTGCCGCCAGAGCAGGAGCTCGGCGTCTTCGCCGATTTCGCCAGCGTCTGGCACACGCCCACCACCTTCATCCTCGACTTTCTGGCGGTGAAGGGTCCGCAGCATCCCGCTGTCGATCCGGCGACGGGCGCGCTGAACCCTGACCAGCCGGTGCTCGAGGCGCGCGTCGGTGCTCGCGTGCGGATCCCGTCGGAGCAGATCTTCCCGCTGATCCAGGCGCTGCAGCAGCAGGGTGAGCAGTGGCTGGCAGAATCCGGCCGCGAAGAGCCTCCCGCCGACTGGGTCAATGGCTAAGGCGCCAAGCGCTAACCCAGGTCGGCGACGTCGATGAGGACTTTGCCGACGAAGTCTGCGGCTACGGAGGCGTGGGCGTCGGCGGTGTGGGCCAGGTCGAAACGCTCGACCGGCAGGCCGGCCGCTGCGCCGATGGCGAGCGCCCCGTCGCGCATCGCCGCGTTCACCGCTGAGACTGCGGCGTGCTTCTGGGCCGGCGTCGTCGTGTAGGTCAGGATGAACTGCACGCGCACGTTCTTGCCCATGGCTGGGCGCATCGGGATGGCGAGCTTGTCGCTTCCGGTGGCCGCGTAGATCGAGACTGTGCCGCCGCGGGCGATGACCTCGAGGTCGGAGTCGATGTTGGCCAGCGCGTTCACGTCGACGATGATGTCGACGCCAGGCTCGATGATCGCGCGAACCGCGGCCGCGACATCCACGGCCGTGTAGTTGATGACGTGATGAGCGCCGGCTGCCTTTGCGAGTCGGCCCTTCTCGTCGCCGCTCACCGTCGTGATCACGGTCGCGCCCGCCCAGACGGCGAGCTGAATGGCAGCGTGACCGACGGCACCGGCACCGCCCGTTACCAGTACGAAAACGCCCGCAAGTGCTCCCGGCTCAAGCTCCGTTGGCCCGGTGTCGCGAGCGGTCAGCGCCCGGTGGGCGGTGAGCGCGGGAATGCCGACGGAGGCGCCGACGTCGAACGACACCCGCGGCGCCAGCTTCACGACCTGCGCCTCGGGGATGACCGCCAGCTCCTGTGTGGTGCCCTCCGTTCGGCCGTATGCCGCATCCCACACCCAGACCCGGTCGCCGGGCGAGACATGCGTGATGTTCGCGCCGACGGCATCCACGATGCCCGCGCCATCCTGGCCCGGCACCTGCGGATGCGCGAGAGCGGCGCCGTCGCCGTTGCCCGCGCGGGCCTTCCAGTCGGTTGGATTCACCCCCGAAACGGCGATCCGCACCCGAACCTCGTCCGGGCCGGGCGCCTGCGGCTCGCGCTCGACCAGCTTCAGGACATCCGGGGCTCCCGTGTGGGTGTACTCAATCGCCTTCATCCCCCCATCTAACGCCCTTTAGTGCCGGGGGACGACGCGCGCGTGCGCCTAACGGGCCGTCCAGCCGCCGTCGATCACCAGCGTGTGCCCGGTAATCAGGGATGCCGCGGGCGACGCCAGGAACGTGACAGCCCCCGAGACCTCGCGCGGTTTCCCGATCCGGTGCAGGGCGGCGATGCGCTCGATCGTGTCGGCGAGGAACTCCGGGTCGGAGAGCGCCTCCGATGTGCCATCCGTCTCGATGAACGTCGGTGCGACAGCATTGACCCGAATGCCATACGTGCCCCACTCCACCGCGAGCGACTTCGTCATGTGGATCACGGCTGCCTTGCTCAGGCAGTACGTCGACTCTCCGGGCAGCGCAACAAGACCGGCCTGCGATGCGACGTTCACGATCGAGCCGCCGCCGCCAGCGCGCATGTGCTTCGCGGCGTGCTGCGAGAGGAAGAACGTCGACTTCGTGTTCAGCGCCCACACCTCATCGAAGTCCGCTTCTGTCACATCGATCGCGTCGCCCATGATTCCGCCGCCAGCATTGTTGACGAGGATATCGACCGACCCGAATTCGCTGACGACACGGTCGATGGCGGCTCGGCTCGAATCCAGGTCCATCACGTCCATGTCGAGCGGGAGAGCGCGACGGCCGAACGCGGAGATCTCGTCGACCAGGCCGCCATCCCGGCCAGCGTCGCGCAGGCCGAGCCCCACATCCGCACCCGCCCTGGCCAGGTCGAGGGCGATCGCACGCCCGAGGCCGCGCGCCGCCCCGGTCACGATCGCGACCTTGCCGCTCAACTCACTTGCATCGACCATGGTGGCGCTCCTTTGGCTAGACGAACTGGGAAACCACTTCGGTGTCGAAGAGGTGATCGAGGATGAGCTGGGCGGCGCCCCGCACGCCGCCAAGCTTCCCGGCCCGGCTGACCACGATCTCGAGGTGATCGGTCGCCATCGGCAGGCACTGCGTATAGATCGCCGACCGGACGCCGGCGACGAACGCCTCCGCCTGGCTGAGGTTGCCGCCGAGCACGAGCTGGTCGGGGTTGAAGAAGTTGACGATGGTCGCGAGGACGTTGCCGGTGCGCATGCCGGCGTCGCGCAGCATCCGAGTGGTCAGCGGATGCGCGTCCTGTGCCAGATGCAGGACGGCATCCGTGTCTTCAACCTCGACGCCAGCCTCGCGCAGGTTCGCGACGATCGCCGCACCGCTCGCGATCACATCCAGGCAGTCGTACCGGCCGCAGCCGCAGAGCACGTGCGGGGCATCCGGCACGGAGACATGGCTGATGTCACCAGCCATCCCATGGCTGCCGTGGTGGAGGCGCCCGCCCGCGATTACCCCGCAGCCGATTCCTGAGCCGGCCTTGACGAACACCAGGTGTTGCACCGGGGTCTCGGCCAGCGAGTATTCGCCGAGGCTCATCAGGTTGGCGTCGTTGTCGACGAGCGTCGGCACCCCGGAGAGACCGCCGAGAACCGCCGCGACGTCGACCCCGTTCCAGCCGGGCATCCGCGAGGGAGAGATCAGCAGGCCCGTCTGCGAATTCACGGGCCCGGGGAGCGCAACGGCGATGCCGCGAAGCGTCGGAGACTCGGGTTGCGCGGCCGCGAGCTCGTGCAGCTGCGCGAGCACCCAGCGCAACACGGAGTCTGGCCCGTCGGCGATAGACATATCGAGATGGCGCTCAGACAGGAGCGTGCCGCTCATATCGAACAGGCCGAATGAAGCGTGGTTAGTGCCGAGGTCGACGCCGCCGACGACCCCGGATGACGGCGAGATCTCGAGCAGCTGCGGCTTTCTGCCGCCCCTCGATTCGCCCGTGCCGGCCTCGCGCAGGTAGCCGAGCCGCACAAGCTCGTCGACGCGCGCTGCCGCAGTGGATGCCGAGATCCCGGCGATGCGCGCAACCTCGGCGCGCGAGGTGGCCGCCCCCGACCGGACGAGCCGAAGGATCACGCCCTGTGACGACGGCGAAGGGAGCGGAGCGGCTGGCGACGTTGTCATGGATTGATGGTCCCATCGAAGGGGTGGATGCGCTATTGGGGATGAGTCTACTCACTTAATCCGATATTGGATTTTATTAGTTTTGATGCGCTGGTAAGTTTTAGGACTTAGCATCATTTCTCAACGGCCGGAGACGGCTGCGGTGTTATCGAAGGTGATGAAACGTGAAGGAGGCCCCGATAGCCATGAACACGACCAACCCCATGGTGAGCCTGACCGGCGTCAATAAGCACTTCGGTGACCTCCACGTGCTGCAGGACATCAGCCTCACGGTCGCGGCTGGCGAGGTGGTCGTGGTCGTCGGGCCATCGGGCTCCGGCAAGTCAACCCTGTGCCGCACGATCAATCGACTCGAGCCGATCGACTCCGGTGACATCGCGATCGACGGCCAGGCGCTGCCGGTTGAGGGCGCAGCGCTTGCGCGTCACCGCGCCAACGTCGGAATGGTGTTCCAGTCGTTCAATCTCTTCGCCCACCGGACGATCCTCGACAACGTGACGCTCGCGCCACGCAAGGTGCGCGGCAGCAGTCGTCGCGAGGCCGAGGCAGAGGCGATGACCCTGCTCGAGCGCGTCGGCATCGAGGAGAAGGCGCACCAGTTTCCTGCCCAGCTCTCCGGCGGCCAGCAGCAGCGCGCGGCGATTGCGCGTGCGCTTGCGATGCATCCGAAGGTCATGCTCTTCGACGAACCGACCTCCGCGCTCGATCCAGAGATGGTCAGTGAGGTGCTGGATGTCATGGTCTCGCTCGCCGCGGAGGGGATGACCATGGTCGTCGTCACCCACGAGATGGGCTTCGCCCGTCGTGCAGCAGACCGTGTGATCTTCATGGACCACGGCCGCATCGTCGAGGAGAACGCGCCAGCCGCCTTCTTCGACGACCCCAAGTCTGAACGGGCTCGCTCGTTCTTGTCTTCCGTCCTCAATCACTGACGTAAGACGCCGCTCGCTACTTTTCGAGCGGACAGCCGCAGTACCCGTGCACCTGAAAGGAAAGCCATCATGTTCTCACCCACCTCCCGCAAGTTGAGGGTGTCGCTCGTCGCGGCAACACTCGCGACCGTGGCGCTCGTCGCCACAGGGTGCTCATCCTCCGGCTCGAGCGCGGTTCCAGGCTCTGGCGCGAAGTCGACGACGAAGGGCAACTCGCTGTACGCCAACGCGCTCGTCGCGAAGGCAGCGGACATCCTGCCAGACTCCACGATGGCCGCCATCAAGAAGCGCGGAAAGCTGATCGTCGCCGAGGCGCTCGATGCCCCGCTGCTCTCCCAGCAGGACCCGTCGAACCCCAACAGTGTGACGGGCTTTGACGCCGACCTGGCCAAGCTGCTCGCCATCTACATCATCGGTAAGCCGAATGTCGAGATCGTGCCGCCGGCATCCGAGACCCGCGAAGCGATGCTGCAGAACCAGACGGTCGACGTCGTATTCAACACGTACACGATCACCACGGAGCGCGCGGCCCAGGTCGACTTCGCAGGCCCTTACTTCGAGTCTGGCCTCGCGGTCGCCGTCAAGGCTGGCAACACCTCGATCAAGAGCATCGCCGACCTCGGTGGCAAGACGGTCATCGTCGGAGCCAACACCCCGGCAGTCACCGAGGTGCCGGCCCAGCAGCCGACCGCCAAGATCATCAGCTTCGGGACAGACCCGGAGGCAGTCCAGGCGCTCACCCAGGGCCGTGGCGACGCATACGTGCAGGACCAGACGTTGCTCGCGAGCGACGCCCTGACCAACAAGGCCATGAAGGTCGTCGGCCAGCCGTTCACCAAGGAGGCGTACGGCATCGGACTGAAGCTGAACGACACCGCCTTCAAGAAGTTCATCAACGCGTGGCTGGTGAAGATCGAGAAGAACGGCACGTGGGGCAAGGTCTGGAAGGCGTCTCTCGGCACCGTCGTGCAGTCATCCATCCCCACCCCGCCGGCAATCGGCTCCGTCCCCGGGTCCTGATCGACCGACTGACCAACCGGCAGCGCCAGCGCTCCCTAACCGACTGAGTGAAGAACCGACGTGAATTTCGTAGCTGAGAACCTCGGCGACATCCTCGGCGCTGTGGGCACGACCCTCGTGATGTTCGTCATCGCGGGGGCCGGGTCCATCGTGCTCGGGGTACTCGTCACGGTGGCTCGCGTGAGCCCGATCCCGCTCCTGCGGTGGGTCGCGTTCGCCTACGTCCAGTTCTTCATCAACGTCCCGCTGCTGGCGCTGCTGGTTCTCGCGGTGTTCGCGCTTCCGGATGCCGGGTTGCTCGCCCCGCTCGAACCGACCGCGATCATCGTGCTCACGCTGTACGAGGCCGCGTATGTTGCCGAGGCGGTTCGCAGTGGCGTGAACACGGTCGCGGTCGGGCAGCTGGAGGCATCCAGGGCGCTCGGATTCACCCAGGCGCAGTCGCTTCGCCTCGTCGTTGTGCCGCAGGCGGTGCGCGCGGTCGTCCAGCCGATCGGAAACGTGATGATCGCGCTCGTGATGAACACGGCGCTCGCGGCCGCGGTCGGTGTCGTCGAACTGACATCCGAGGTCAACAAGATCAACCTCGTCGAGGCGCAGCCCATCCTGATCTTCGCGGGTGCTGGACTCGTTTACATGGCCATCGCCCTCGTGATCGGGCTCGTCGCAGGCTGGGTCGAGCGAAGGGTGGCGATCGTTCGATGAGCAACCGCAATTCAGGAAATTTCTCCTATCTGTATGACGTTCCGGGACCCCGCGGTCGCCGCAGAATCGTCATCGGTTCGTGGATCAGCGCGGTCGTGCTGCTCGTCATCGTCGGGCTCGGCGTCTGGCAGTTCGCCGACCACGGGCAGTTGGATGCCGACCGCTGGACCCCGTTCCTGTCGTGGCCGATCTGGCAGTACCTGCTCGTCGGTTTCCTCGGAACGCTCGAGGCGGCAGCGCTCACGGTCGTCCTGTCTGCACCGCTCGGCGCGCTGCTGGCCGTGGGGCGGTTGAGCAAGCTGCGGCTGGTGCGCTGGCTCTCGACCGGCTACATCGAGATCGCTCGCACCGTTCCCGTGCTGCTGCTCATCTATCTCATGCTCTTCGGGCTCCCGCACTACGGCATCAACCTTCCCGTGCTCTGGAAGCTCGTCATCCCACTCACGGTCGCGAACTCCGCCGTCTTCGCCGAGATCATCCGCGCGGGCGTGCTCAGCCTGCCGCGCGGGCAGGAAGAAGCGGCTCTCGGGCTCGGGATGCTGCGTCGCCAGGCGCTCCTGTATGTCGTCCTTCCGCAGGCGCTCAGGAGCGTCACACCATCGCTCGTCAGCCAGCTCGTCAGTGTGCTGAAAGACACGGCGCTCGGCTATATCGTCGCCTTCACCGAGCTGTTGTATCGCGGCCAGGTGCTGTCGGCGTTCAACCACCTGCTCATCCAGACGTTCCTTGTCGTCACGTTCATCTACCTGGTGTTCAACGGGAGCCTGTCTGCGGTCGCCTCGCGGCTGCGCACGCGAACGGTGCGCCGCGGCATCCGTCCGCCGTCGATCGACGACACTTCCGTAACAAGCGCGGCCATCGCCGGCGCCGGTCCAACCAGTACCGGTCCAACCATTACCGAGGAATCTCATGCCTGACCCCAGCACGCCCGCCCAGCCGCTCGCCGACCTCGCCGAGCTCGCAATCGTCCGGCGCTCCGGGGTCATCGAGAGCAGGCACTACGGGTCGCTCCTCGCGCTGAATCGTGACGGCAGCGTCGCGCTCAGCCTCGGAAACCCGGATGCCGCCATCCTGCCGCGATCGACGGTGAAGCCGGTGCAGACGCTTGCGTGCCTGGTCGCCGCTGCGCCGCTTGTCGGCCCGGAGCTCGCAATCGCCGCGGGCAGCCACACGGGCGAGGACGAGCACCTGCGCGTCGTGCGTGAGCTGCTTTCCCGCGCCGGCGTCGACGAGAGCGCGCTCGGCTGCCCGGTGGACTGGCCGGAGGATGCGTCGACCCGGGAGCAGATGATCCGCGCGGGCCATGGCCAGTCGCGCATCTGCATGAACTGCTCCGGCAAGCACGCCGCCATGATTCTCGCGAGCGCAACGAACGGCTGGGACGTTGCGTCGTATCTCGACCTGCAGCATCCACTGCAGCAACTGGTGCGGGCTCGAATGGGGGAGCTCACCGGAGTTCCCGTCGAGTTCGACGCTGTCGACGGATGCGGCGCGCCGCTCTTCAGTACCACCGTGCGCGGGCTCGCAACGGCGTTCCAGCGCCTTGTGCTCGCTCCGGCGGGCAGTCCGGAGTTCGCGGTCGCCGCCGCGATGCGCGAGTACCCGTACTACGTTGGCGGAACGGGCCACGCCAACTCGCTCACCATGACTCTCGTGCCGGGCACCCTGGCCAAGGGCGGCGCCGAGGGTGTCATCGGGGTCGCGGCCCAGACCGGCGAATCGGTCGCGATGAAGATCATCGACGGCAACCCGCGAGCGACAACCCTGGTCGCGCTGACCGTGCTCGGTGCGCTCGGGGTCGATACCTCCGGGGCCGGCGACGTGCTCACGCTTCCCATCCTGGGCGGCGGTATTCGGGTCGGCGAAATCGTGCCGGGGGCCGACCTCACGGATGCGCTTCGATCGGTCGTCGCCGCGTGACGCTTCTCGAGGTCGCGCTCGACGACGTCGGGGGTGCGGCAATCGCCGAGGGCGCCGGAGCGCACCGCATCGAACTCTGCGCCGGTCTCGCCGACGGCGGAACGACACCCAGCATTGGGCTCATCCGGTCCGCCGCGGTCGAGCTCACTACTGCAACCCTCATGGTTTTGGTCCGCCCCCGAGCGGGCGACTTCGTCTACACACCGGGCGAGCTGGATGTCATGCTGGCGGACGTCCTGGCCGTGCGAGACGCGGCTCCCGCGGCTGGTTTTGCGCTCGGGGCTCTTACTCCGACCGGTGACGTCGACGCCAATGCCCTTCGCGCGCTGATTGCTGCTGCCGGAGACGCTCCGGTTACCTTCCACAAGGCGTTCGACAGCACCCGCGATCTCGATCGATCGCTGGACGTGTTGATCGAAGCCGGCGTCGCGCGGGTGCTGACCTCCGGCGGGCGCCGCACCGCACGTGAGGGTGCGCCGGCCATCCGTCGCCTGGTCGACCGCGCCGCCGGGCGCATCGTCCCCATCGCCGCGGGCTCTGTGCGGCCAGACATGGTTGCGGCCCTGGTCGAGGAGACCGGGGTCTCGGATGTTCACCTTCGCGCCGCATCCGAGCGGGTCTCTGCAAGCGTCTGGAGCAATCCGGAGCAGGCATACGACGGAGCGACGACAAGCACGACGGATGCCGCCATCGTTCGCGACATGGCCAGAGCGCTCTGGCCGGTTGCGAAATGAGCGCGGCATCCGCCGTTCTTGCCGTCGATCTCGGTGCGACGACGATGAAGGGCGCGATCATCGCGGATGACGGCTCGTCGGTCGCGACGATTCGGCGCGCGACGCCGGTGCCGGGAGCGCTCGAGGCCGTCGTCGAGTTGACCCGGGAACTGCTGCAGCTGGCGGTATCGAAGGGTTACGCGGTCGTCGCTGCTGCCGTGGTGACGCCGGGAATCATTGACGAGGCCGCGGGTGTCGTGCGGTACGCGTCGAACCTCGAGTGGACGGATGTCCCGCTGCGCGACGAGCTCGCCGCGAGCCTCGGCATTCCCGTCGCGATCGGGCATGACGTGCGGGCTGCGGGCAGCGCTGAGCAGCTCATCGGCACGGGTCGGGGCTACGACGACATCTTCTTCGTGCAGATCGGCACCGGAGTCGCGGCGACGCAGATCGCGGGCGGCCGCGCGGTGACAGGCGCGACCGGCACGGCCGGCGAGTTCGGCCACATCCCCATGGTTCCCGGCGGAGAACGCTGCACCTGCGGACAGTACGGATGCCTCGAGGTCTACGTCTCCGGCGCCGGGCTCGCGCGTCGATATCGGGCGGCCGGCGGCGCGGCGCTCAGCTCGGCCGAGGTTTCCGCGAGAGTCGGCAACGATCCCATCGCAGACCTGGTCTGGAAGGATGCCGTCGACGTCCTCGCGCAGGGCATCGTCACGATGACCCTCCAGCTCGACCCGGGCATGATCATCATCGGCGGCGGATTCATCGCGGCTGGAGAGACGCTGCGGGTGCCGCTTGACGCATCCATTCGTGCCGGGCTCGCCTGGCGGGAACCGGCGCCGCTCGTGTTCTCGGCGCTTGGCAACACGGCGGGGGTGCTGGGCGCTGCGGTGCTCGCCTATCGAACAGCGGGGCTTGCCGCCGTGCTGACCAACTGGCACGTCGCGGACTCCGCGTCGCAGGCAGTGAGGTAGGGCCGTGGCAGAGGTAGTGATTGTTGGGTCGTCGGGTGTGGCGGGGGATGTTGCGGCGGACGCGGTTGAGGCTCTGGTTGCTCGGGAACCGGGTGCGGTGTTGGGGTTGGCGACGGGGTCGTCGCCGTTGTCGGTGTATGGGGCGCTTGCCCGGCGGGGTCTTGATCTGTCTGGGGTGCGGGGGTTTGCCCTGGATGAGTATGTTGGCCTGCCGGTGGGTCATCCTGAAAGCTACCGGGCGGTCATCACGCGCGAGGTCGTGGTGCCGCTCGGTTTGACGCCGTCCCTGGTGCGGGTGCCGGGGGATGATGGTGGCCTGTTGGAGGGTGCTGGGGAACGTTACGAGGCTGACATTGTTGCGGCGGGTGGTGTTGACCTGCAGATTTTGGGGATTGGGCGCACCGGGCATATTGGGTTCAACGAGCCGGGGTCATCGTTTGGGTCGTTGACCCGGGTGAAAACTCTGACGGCGCAGACGCGGGTCGATAATGCCCGGTTCTTCGATTCCCCGGAGGAGGTTCCGACCCATTGTTTGACGCAGGGTTTGGGGACGATTCTTCGGGCCCGCCATCTGGTGTTGTTGGCGTTCGGGGTGGGGAAGGCTGCTGCGGTCGCGGCGGCGGT